>JALZKG010000351.1 GCA_030859365.1 Gemmatimonadota bacterium | reverse complement strand
GTACGAAAGCGCGGATCAGCTTTTCCGCTTCAACCGGGTGGAGGGCGCCTTTCTGGGAGTGGGGGCGATCCTGGAGCCGCGCGACCCGGACGCGCGCTGGCAGCTCTTCGGCACGGGGGGCTGGGCGTTCGCCGAAGGGACCGCGCGTGGCGAGCTTCAGGCACGGCTCCGCGCTCCGCGGCGCGGCGGCTGGGGTGCCAGCGCCGGAGCGTACCGCCGGCTCCGCGACCTGCAGCCCTTTCGCCCCGCGTGGGAGTCGCGGTGGATCCATACCCTTTCGGCCGCCCTCGGCGGGTACGACCTGCGCGACTACCTGGACGCCGCGGGCGTGGAGGCGGGCATCGCGGCGCGCCGGGGGCCGTGGACGCTCGGCGGCGGCGTCCGTATCGAGCGGCAGGACTCGGTGGTGCGCAACACCGGCCGTTTCCTCCTGGGTGAGGCGCGCGACTTTCCGACCCTCGCCCCCGTGGAGCCCGGGGTCCACGCCGCTCTGGAGGGGGAGCTCCGCTTCGGGCGCGGACCGGGGGCGATGTCGCTGGGGAACAGCACGCTCGCGGCGGTACGGGGCGAGGTGGGAGCGGGAGATTTCCGGATCGCGAGGCTCACCGGCCTCCTTTCCGCCCGGCGTGACCTGGGGCCGGCAACGCTCGCGACCCGCCTCGACGCGGGGCACGTGTTCGGCGGCGGCGCTGCGGTGCCACCCCAGCTTCTCTTCCGCTTCGGCGGTACCGAAGGGCTGCGCGGCTATCCCCACAATGCCTTCGCCGGCAGCTCCGCGCTGCTCGGGCGCGGACGCCTGCTCGTCCATCTTCCGCCACGCCGCAACCAGCCGCTCGCCCGCTCCGGAATCTTTATCATTCCCCCCCTGCGACCAGCGCTGGTGCTGTCCGGAGACGCCGGGTGGACCGCGGCGGCCGGCGCGCCGGGGACGCCGCTCCTGCGGGGGAAGGCGACGGAGACGGACGGGGTCCGCACCTCGCTTGGGATCGGGATCAGCGTCTTCGACGACGCCCTGTCGGCGGAGTGGGTGCGGCCGGACGACGGCAGGACGGGCCGCTGGTATGTGGGGCTGGTGCGCTGGTTCTGAGGGGCGCGGCGGTCCCGCCTTTGCAGCCCCCTCGCACTTCACCCTTTTCCGAGGAAAACGCCATGTCCTCCATCGACCGTCCGCTCGCGGGACCGCTGCTCGTGTTCAAGCTGGAGGAGCACCTCCGCGATCTGCGGGGGGAAGAATCCTTTCAGCGCAGCGGCCGCGCGGGGCGAACCCTCGCCAAGTCCGGGCGCTTCCGGGTGACGCTGGTCGCGATGAAGCAGGGGAACCAGATCGGCACCCACCAGGCGGACAGCCCCATGACGCTGCACCTGCTCCGCGGCCACCTGCGCTTTCGCGCCGGCACGGAGGAGCACGAGCTTCGCGAGGGTCAGGTGCTCTTCTTCGGCCCCGGCGACGCACACGACATCCGGGCCGAGGAGGAGAGCGCCCTGCTCATCACCCTGTCGGCGATCGGTGACGACTTCGGTGGCCGGTGAGCGGAGGGGTGCTCTTGAGCGATGGCGGGTGGGCGGGTAGATTTTCGGGCTGGTTTCACGCCCGCCCCTGCAGCCAACCGCGATGACCACCCTCTGCCCGTCGTGCGAGCACCCCACGTCCGGCCGCTTCTGCTCTCACTGCGGGGCGGCGGTCGAGGCGAGCTGCCGCGCATGCGGCAGCGTCCTCCCCGCGGGAGCACGCTTCTGCAACGAGTGCGGCGCCCCGGCGGCGAGCGCGGACCCGGGGGCCGGTTCCGGGGAGGAGCGGCGTGCGTCGCGGCTTCCGTGGGTCGTCGCCGGTGCGTCGCTGGCCGCGCTGCTCGCGGTGCTCGTCGTCCCGCGCTGGACAGGGGAGGCGGAGGCCCCTGCCCCCCCCGGACCCATGGGGAGCATCTCCTCCGCCGGACCGACCGGCGACGCGCGGGCGGTTGACCTGTCGTCCATGTCCCCCCGGGAGGCGGCGGACCGCCTCTTCAACCGGGTGGTGCAGAACGTGTCGGCCGGCGACACCGCGCAGGCGCGGACCTTTCTCCCCATGGCCGTCGCCGCGTACGGCCGGGTGGAGCCGCTGGATACCGACGGCCGCTACCACCTCGCCGTGCTGCACCTGGTGGGCGACGATCCGCGCTCCGCCCGAGCCGAGGCGGACTCCATCCTCGCCGCCGAGCCGCGGCACCTGTTCGGCCTGTTTACCGCCGCGCAGGCCGAAGGAGCGCTCGGCAACCCCACCGAGTCGCGTGGGCTGTACCAGCGCTTCCTGGACGCCTACGAGGTGGAGCGCCAGCGCGAGCTGCCGGAGTACCAGGACCACGCGCAGGCGCTCCCGCCGATGCGTGCCGAAGCCCAGAAGGCCATCGGGGCGCAGTAACGGAGCAGGGAGTGGGAGCCGGTCAGGGGGGAGCCGGGGTCAGCCAGTTCCCCCGCCTCCCGTGCCGACGATCCGCGCCGGGAGGAGGGCCTCCTTGCCCCACCGCGCCCGCACCCGGTCCAGCGCACGCGAAAGCGACTGGTCCCGCTCGCTTTCCCCGCCCGCCGCGAAGAGTCCGGGCTGTTCCGCGCCCCCCGCCGGACCGAAGCGGGAAAGCGCTACCCCCAGCAGCCTCACCCCGGTTCGCCGTTCCGCCCGCAGGCGGTCGAGCAGCTCCCGCGCCGCATCCCCGATGGCGCGGTCCGACTCCACCCCCTCCGGAAGGGTGCGGCTGTGCTGGCGGTCCCGCCGGTCGGCGTCCCGCAGGCGCACGGTGACGGTGCGCGCCCTCCGCCCCCGATCCCGGAGGCCGGCACCCACCTCCACCACGAGGCGGAGAAGCTCGGCGCGAACCTCGTCGTCCCCGTGGAGGTCGGTGGCGAAGGTGCGCTCGTGGCCGAGCGACTGCGCCGCCGCGCGCACCTCGACCGGGGTGGGGTCGATCCCCCGCACCCGCTCCCAGAGCCACCCGCCGCGCCGCGCTCCGAGCCACAGCTCCAGCGTGCGCCGGTCCAGCGCGCGCGCCTCCGCCACGGTGCGGATCCCGCGCCGCTCCAGCGCCTGCACGAAGGCCGGCCCAGCGGAGGGGAGGTCCGCGACCTGCCAGCGGAGCATCCACTCCGCTTCCTCGCCCGCCGGTACCACGTGCACCCCGTTCGGCTTCGCCAGCCGCGTCGCCAGCTTCGCGACGGTGCGCTGTGAGCCACCGCCGAGGGAGATGCGGATCCCCGTTTCCTCCCGCACCGCCTCCTGGATCCGCGCCGCGGTCTGCGCCAGCGCTTCCCCTGCGTACAACCGCTCGGTTCCGCTCAGATCCAGAAAGAACTCGTCGATCGACGCGGCCTCCACCACGGGCGCCCACCGCTCCAGTGCGCCCCGCACCTCCCGGCTCCGCCGGCTGCACGCCTCCCGCGGGACCGGGACCACCGTCGCGTCGGGGCAGAGCCGAAGCGCGTGCGCGGTCGGCATCGCCGAGCGCACCCCGAACGCCCGCGCCCCGTACGACGCCGAGGTCACCACACCGCGCCCCTCCGCCCTCCCGCCCACGATCACCCGCTCGAGGCATCCGAGGCCCCGCGGGTCTTCCAACTGCGCCACCTGCACGAAGAAGCAGTCGCAGTCGGCGAGCAGGATGCGGCGGGACGGGGGAGGATGCTTCATCCCTTCACACCCCTACAGACCTGAAGGATGGTCGACAAAGCTCCAGGGAATCCCGAAGCGCGCCTCCAGGTGCTCCGCGAGGGCCCGGACTCCCCAGGTCTCCGTCGCGTAGTGGCCGCCCAGGTACAGGTTGATCCCGCCCTCCTCCGCGTCGAAGAAGTTGTGGTGCGCGCCCTCGCCGGTCACGAAGGCGTCCAGCCCCGCGCGAGCCGCGTCCATCGTCATGCCCCCCGCTCCACCGGTGACCACCCCCACCCGCCGCACGCGCTCCGGCCCCCCCGGCACCAGCCGGACGCGCTGCCCGAGCAGGGCGTCGAGCCGGGCGGCGAGCCCCTCACGCCGGAGATCCAGTTCGCCCCAGACGCCGAGCGGCGTTCCCTGGAAGTCACCGAAGCTTCCACGCACCTCGATCCCCAGCGCGCGGGCGAGCACCGCGTTGTTTCCAACCTCCGGATGGACGTCGAGAGGGAGGTGGGCGGAGTACACCCCCACGTCGTGCTCCAGCAACTCCCGTAGCCGGCGGAAGCGTCGTCCGGTCACCGGCTGGTTCCCGTCCCAGAACAGCCCGTGATGGACGAGAAGCAGCTGCGCCCCCTGCTCCGCCGCGGCCCGAATCGCCACCAGCGAGGCGTCCACCGCGACGCAGACGCGGTGTACCTCGCCCCGGTTCTCCACCTGCAGCCCGTTCAGCGCGCCGGGATGGTCCGGAACGTGGGCGACGCGGAGATACTCGTCCAGATAGGCGCAGAGGTCGGCGGTTCGCATGGATCCTCGGGGCTTTCCACGCGTGTGGGAAACGGGTGTGGAAAAAGGCAAAAGAATGGGAATTTCCCGGAAAATACGTTGCGGGACAACAACTTACGGGAGGTATTTTCGCTGTGGAAAACTCTACGGGGCCGGCGTTTCCGGCGGCAGGGCCTTGAGCGGCTGCGGGTCGTCGAGCATGCGGATCTGACCGTTGAAGCGCGCCCCCTCGTCGAGCTGCAGGTGCTGCGCCCGGGTGTGGATCTCCCCGTCGATCTCGCAGGTGCTCTGCAGCTCGAGCCGGCTTTCCGCGGTCACCGTCCCCTGCACCCGGCCGCCGACCACCGCATCGTGGGTGAAGATGTCGCCGATCACCTCGCCCCCCTTGCCGATCACCACACCCTTGCCCGCCCGGAGGGTCCCCTCGATCTGCCCTTCGACGCGGACGCTGCCGTCGGTCACCACGTCGCCGACGATGCGCATCCCCGGTCCCACGATGGAGATCGCGCCTTCTCCCGAGACGAGGCGCGTGCTCCCGCCCCGCGTCCGCGACTCGTCGCCCTTCTTGAACATCGCCATGCCGTATTCCGTCTTCTGGTGTGCGGATCAGTCGTCGACGCGCAGCAGCGGCCGCGGATCGACCGGCTGGCCGTGTCGGCGAATCTCGAAGTGCAGGTGTGGTGCCGTGGACGCGCCGGTGTTGCCGGAGAGCGCCACCGGCTGGTGGGTATCCACCGGCTCGCCTGTGCGCACCAGCAGGCGCGACGCGTGCGCGTACAGCGACTCGTACCCAGCCGGGTGCGCGACGCGGACAAAGCGGCCGTAGACCGGGTCTTCCCGCGCCTCGGCGACCGTGCCGGGGTGTACCGCGCGGACCGTGGTGCCGGAGGCCACCGCGATGTCGATTCCGGGGTGGCTCCCGTTCACCCGCCCCCCGTAGCCGCGCGTCACGTAACCGCGCGTCACGTGGCCGCGCCGGCTCAGAGGCCACGGAAGAGGGGGCGCCCAGGCGCCGACGGAGTCCCCCGCCGCGCCGGAGGCGGGGGAGGCGGACGCTACGCTGTCTGGGTGGACGCCGAGGATGATCCGCACCTGATCGTACTGCCGCTCCATGCGCTGGATGATCCGGGCGAGCTGCTCCACGCGGACGCGGTCCTGCTCCAGCTTGGCGATCTCCCGCTGCAGCCCCGGCACCCGCGCCGCCTGCGCCGCCACGTACCACCAGGAGGCGGCCATCGCGATCCACGCCACCAGCGCGGCGGCGGCGAGCAGCCCCACCACCCGCAGCCGGCGGTACGACACCTCGAACGAGCGGGTGCTGAGGTCTCCCTGGCCCTGCGGAACGACGACAAAGGTCATCCGCCGCTCGTCTCGCGGCACCGCTACCGCTCCGCCTCGGACCCCAGCAGCAGCTCCACGATGCGCTCGAAGTCCTCCCCGCTGAAGAAGGGGATCTCCACCCGCCCGCGATCCCGCGCCTCCGTCCGGATCCGCACCCGGGACCCCATACGTCGCTGCAGCTCCGCTTCCAGATGTCGGAGGTGCGCGTCGCTGCCGTCGTGCGCCGCGGAGGCCCGTTGCGCCGTGGAGGCGGAGCCGCGCGACTGCCGACGACGTACGCGCTCCTCCACCGAGCGGACGGACAGTCCTTCGGCGGCCGCTTCGCGGGCAAGCTCCGCCATCCCCCGCTCGTCGCCGAGGCCGAGCAGCGCCCGGGCGTGGCCCATGGCGAGCTTGCCCTCGTTTAGCATCCGGCGCACGGAAGCCGGGAGCTGCAGCAGCCGCAGCAGGTTCGCCACGGTCGAGCGCTCCCGTCCCACACTGTCCGCGACTTCCGCCTGGGTGAAGCCGAACTCGTCGATCAACTGCCGGTACCCGGCCGCCTCTTCCAGCGGGGACAATCCCGCCCGCTGCACGTTTTCGACGATGGCGAGGACCAGCATGGCGCGGTCGTCGATCTCCCGAACCACCACAGGAACTTCCGTCCACTGGAGACGGCGGATCGCCCGCAGGCGCCGCTCTCCCGCGACCAGCTCCCACTGCGCCCCCGCCTCCCTTCCCTCCCCGGTGGGCGCGGGGCGCACAACCAGCGGCTGCAGCAATCCGTTCTCGCGAATGGACCCTTCCAGCTCCGCCAGAGCTTCCGGCGCAAACTCCCGCCGGGGCTGAAACGGATTCGCGACGATGGCCGCCGGATCGACCACGCGGACCCCCTGCGGCGAAGCGCTCTCCTCCGGGAGATACTCGCCCAGCAGAGCGCTGAGCCCCCTGCCGAGCCGTGGCTTTGCCTGCGCCTTCAACGAACCGCTCCCGAAGCGAGACGCGGCTTGGTCGGCTCGGCTCCACGCGCTCCACTTCGTGCGATCACCTCCTTTGCCAGCGCCAGGTAGCTCTTCGCTCCGATCGACAGGATGTCGTACAGGACGATGGGCTTGCCGAAGCTGGGTGCTTCCGCGATGCGTACGTTTCGCGGAATCGCTGTTCGGTACACTTTCGGTCCGAAGTACTCCTTCGCCTCCTCCGCCACCTGCTTCGACAGATTGAGCCGACCGTCGTACATGGTGAGCAGCACCCCGTCGATCTGCAGCGCTTCGTTGAGGTTTTTTTGCACGATGCGCACGGTGTTGAGCAGCTGCGACAACCCCTCGAGGGCGTAGAACTCGCACTGGATCGGGATGAGCACGGCATCCGCCGCCGTCAGGGTGTTCAGCGTCAGCATACCGAGCGAAGGCGGACAGTCCACGAGGATGAAGTCGTAGTCGTCACGTACCTCCCGGAGCGCCTCGCGCAGCACGCCTTCGCGCGCCCGCCTCCCCACCAACTCGACCTCCACTCCGACCAGGTCCTGCGTAGCGGGTGCCACGTCGAGGAAGGGGAAGTGTACCTCGCGGCGGATTACCTCCGACAGCGGCACACCTTCCACCAGAACGTCGTAAACGGATCGTTGCACCTCGTCCTTGGAGATGCCGAGCCCGCTGGTAGCATTGCCCTGGGGATCCGTATCGATCACCAGCGTCCGCTTCTCCGCGACGGCCAGACAGGCAGCGAGGTTGACGGCGGTGGTGGTCTTGCCGACCCCACCCTTCTGGTTCGCGACGGCGATGATGCGGGACACGCGGCCTTCGGTACGGGAGCGGGGCGGAAGGGAGGCAAATATACACTCTCCCCGGGAGGGCGTCCAGCAAGGTTCCACGTGGAACAGCGGTTACACGGCTGCCCCGCGGCGGCGGCGGACCTCCACCACCAGGTTCTGCAAGTCGGTGGGGCGGACCCCCGGGACCCGCGCCGCCTGGCCGAGCGTCGCGGGGCGGATGGCGGCGAGC
>JALZKG010000320.1 GCA_030859365.1 Gemmatimonadota bacterium | reverse complement strand
CACCCGACACCTCGGATCAGCCCTCCCTCTCCCCTCCCCACTTGATGTACTCGAACCCGTTCCGGCACCGCCGGCACCAGTACTGGGCCACCGAAAGCTGACCGCCGAAGGGGTTCACCAGCTCCGTGTCGCACCCGTCGCAGAAGGGGCAGGGAGCGGCCTCCGGAAGGAGGCCCGGTTCGGGCGGGGAAGGGCGGTCCGCCTCCGCCATCAGTCCAGCAGCATCGCGCGGTTCTTGTCCCCCCGGACGCGGGCGAGCGTTTCCGCGTCCGGACCCGGACCTCCCGCGCGGCGGGTCGCGTCGTCCCAGCCGCTCCAGTCCAGCGGCCGGGCGAGCAGCGCGTCCACGGCATCACCTCCCAGCGCCTCGTCCAGGACCGGGCGCACCCGGCTCAGGAAGCGGTGCCGCAGCGCGTCGGGGCCGGCGCTCACCAGCCCCGCTTCGAGCAGCGCACCGCTCGACGGAGTCCCTTCGCGGCCGAGCCAGCGCAGCGCCTCCGGGAGCGCGGCGGCGAGTGCGGGACGAAGCTGGTCGCGCGTTTCTTCCGTGCGAGAGATGCGGCGTGCCCAGCCGGCGGCGTACTGGAAGTGAAACTGCTCCTCGTCCAGCATCTTCTGCACGCGGTTGTGCACCGGGGTATAGCGGCTCTCCAGCAGCGCCTCGTACTGGGTGGTCAGCGCCGTATCCAGCAGCAGGCTCCACGCGATCATCTCGCACCAGGAGTCGGGCTTGCGGTCCAGCGGCTGCATGGAGCGGTACGCGCCGGCTGCGCGCTCGTGCTCCAGCAGCTTCGGGTCCTCCCCGAAGTCTCCGAGCAGGGCATAAGTCAGGCGGCCGTGTCCCCACTCGTCCTGCGCCATGGACGACGCCGCGATCCCGGCCTCCAGCATGGGCGCGCCGAGCATCCAGTCAGCGTAGCGGATGCCGAGCAACCGCTTGCTGTCGGCGAGCGCCAGGAGGAGGTCGCAGAGCGCGTCCCGCGCCGCTTCGGGAAGCTCGGCGGCGCTTTCCACCCGGCTGTCGGGTGTGGCGACGGAGGTGCTCACGAGGTTGCCTCCCCCGCGCCGACCACGTCGTCCCCGCCGTACGAGGCGGCTCCGATGGCGTGGGCGACATCCCCGGTAGCCGCCGGTACCGACGCCGCGGCGTGCGGAGCGGGTCGGTTCACGGGGAGCAGGTCCACGCGCGCGACCACACACATCTCGAACCAGTTCTGCTCGTCGTACGTTTGCCAGGCGTAGACCCGCGCCAGCTCGGGATCCCCGGCGTTGATGTAGCCGACGTGGCGCAGCGCCTCGTCGCGCGTCTTGCGCGCGAACACTTCGTAGACCGGCTCCCTCACAGGCTGACTCCCATCGTCTTGAGTTGGCGCCGTCCCTCGGGTGACACCCGGACCTTGGCCCACGCCGGGCTCCACACCTCGCGGATGGCGATGTCCTCCACCCCCGGCTCGCGACCCAGCCGCTCGGCGATGTCGAAGTGGATGAACGCCATGCAGGGGCAGGCGGTGGCGGTGAAGGTCAGGTCGACGTGGGCGGTCCCGTTCGGGTCCAGCCGCACGTCGTAGATCAACCCCATGTCCACCAATGAGATGGGGATCTCCGGGTCCATCACCTCGCGGAGCGCGTCCCAGAGCGGGCCCGACTGCTCATCGAACGGAACCGGGTAGGCGCGGGTCTCCGCCGGCGCATCGAGCAGCGCGACGCCGCCCTCCGCCGCGTTCGGATCGAAGGCCATCACGCCGCCTCCAGCATGCGGCGGAATTGCTTGCCCTCCTGGATGGACTCGACGAAATCGCGGTTCTTGGGGCCGCGGCCCTTCCAGCGCTCGAAGACCTGCTCCCAGCCGATCTGTCCCTCCCTGAAAAGCCAGCGCTTCTCGTCCTCGTCGTATTCGCAGGGGAAGGCGTACTCCAGCACGTACTCCTGCCGCTCCTCGTCCCAGTGCGCCGGGACCTGGATGCCGATCCCTTCGCAGAGCGGCACCGTGGCCGCCATCCACGCCTGACGCAGCTCGTCGTTGGTCATCCCCTTGAGCCTGTAGTCGAGCTGCCCCGAGTGGCGCTTCATGTCGTCGGGAAGGCCGAACCACTCCACCGACATGGGAAACATCCAGTCGGCGGCGCTCTGTACCATCTCCCTGGCCTCGCCCCCGGCCGCGGCCAGGCGCTTCATCCACATCTCGCCGTGACGGAGGTGAAAGGTTTCCTCCTGGTCCACCTTGACCAGCGCGCGCTTCAGCGGCCCGTATGAGGTGTTCTTGAAGACGTCGCCGAGCAGGGTAATGCCGGCGCGGTCGTAGAAGCCGTTGGCTACCACCATCTCCGCCCAGTTCTCCAGGGGATGGTCGAAACCGTAGGGGTGCTTGAACTCGTGAGCCTCCCGCCCGTAGACGAGGTGCTCCTTGTCCATTCCCAGGTCCTCCAGCAGCCGGTACGCGATGTTGGCGTGCGCCAACTCGTCCTGAATGATGGCCGTGGCGGAGACCATGGTGTTGGTGGACGGAGCATCCCTGGCCGCGCCGAAGTAGGCGGGGGCGGAGATCAGCTCCGTGTCCGCCTGCACCAGGAGCTGAACGATCAACGCCTTGCGGTAGCCCTCCGTCATCTCCTCCGGGTACTCGACCATGAAGCCGTTCTGGACCTTTTCCTTCAACTCCTCCTCCGTATAACCAGCCATCCATCCTCCTTGATTCGGACATCCGTACCTGCCCATTGCTCCCCTTTCTCGAACGAACGTTCGAGCAGAGAAGATAGCAATTGCGACTGAAGTGTCAACCGGACGCGCTTCGTACCCATGTCCTTGCCCGGGGGTTCATACGTCATCACGGCGAGTGCATACGTCATTCGACGGATGCCGCCGCATCCCAAGGCCGGTTACCCTTGAAGTGCAGGACCGACGCGCTACGTAAACCCACGCTTCGTGAGAAAATGACCATCCGCACTCCCGTCTCCGCATGTTGCCGCTGGATCGCCCGCCATCCATGGGGGACCCTCTGGCACGTTGCGGCGTGCGTGCTCCCGCTGACGCTCGCCGCCGGCGGACTGCGCCCCGACAACCGGCTCGCGGTCTGGTTCGTGGAGGACGATCCCGCGCTCGTGAGTTTTGAGCGCTTCCTCGCTGATTTCGGCAACGACGAGGCGGTGGCCGTCGTCTTCCGCGCGCCCGATCCCGTGCTCGCGCCCGCGGAGCAGGCCCGGCTCCGCCACGTCGTCGCCCGGCTGCGGGCGATCGACGGCGTGGCGGAGGTGCTCGCCCCCCTGGGGGGTCCGGGCGGAGCACCTGCCGAAGCGCTGCGGCGCGCGGGACTGCTCGGGGAGGATGGCCGCACCGCCACACTCCGGGTGCGGATGCAGGCGCGTGACGACCTGGACGCCATGCGGGGGCGGGTGCTGGCGCAGGTGAGGGAGGCGCTCGCCGCGACGCTTGGGAGCGAGCGGGCGCCCCGCCTCGCCGGGACGGGGGTGTTGTACGACGCGCTGAACCGGCAGACCATGCGCGACAGCGGCCTCTTCTTCGGCCTTGCGTTCCTCGCCATGACGGGGCTGCTCCGGCTGGCGCTCCGCCGCTGGCGCGCGACGCTGATCGTCCTCGCTGCGCCGGCGGCGGCGGTGGGCGCCACCCTCGGCGCCTTTGCGCTGGCCGGCCGCCCGATGACCCAGGTGACGGCGGTGCTCCCCCTGCTGGTAC
>JALZKG010000314.1 GCA_030859365.1 Gemmatimonadota bacterium | reverse complement strand
GTCCCGGCCTCGACTTGCATCCCCTTCAACTCCGGCCGTAGCGGTCCTCCAGCCGGATCACGTCGTCCAGCTCGGGCGTGCTTACCTCCAGAATCACCGAATCCTCTAGCGCTTCGATGCGGTGCACGTCCCCAGGGCGAATGGTGATGCACTCCCCCGGCTGCATCTCGAATTCGGCGCCATTCAGGTGGTACCGCAGGCGTCCCGACTGCAGATACATCGTTTCCTGCTTCCGCTCGTGCTTCTGGAGCGAAAGCGCGTGGCCGCGGGTGACCTCGAGAATCTTTCCCGCGTAGCGCTCCTCGTGCGCGTACCATACTTCCCGGCCCCATGGCTTGGGAATGATCTGCGGGAAGGCCAGGGCCGTGGGGCGCGAATCGGGTGTGCTCATAAGGTGCGTGCGAAGGGAGAAGGTCACGCCCGCGGACGCTCGCCCGGCGTGTCGTCCATCCACTCGGCGAAGCGTCGCAGCCCGTCGGCGAAGCCGGTGGAGGGGCGGTAGCCGAGCAGGCGTTCCGCCTTGGCGATGTCGGCCCAGGTCTGCGGAACGTCGCCGGGCTGCTCGGGGATCCGGTCGATGCGGGCGTTCACACCGAGGGCACGTTCCAGCTCCCCGATCATGTCACCCAGGCTCACGATCCGGTTGTTTCCCAGGTTGATCAGCTCGTACGGTGTTTCGTGGTAGCCGATCGCCCCGACGATCCCCTGGACGATGTCGTCCACGTAGGTGTAATCCCGGCGTGTCTCTCCGTCGCCGAAGACGGGGATCGCCGTCCCCGCGAGCATACAACGGGCGAACTTGTGGATCGCCAGGTCTGGGCGCTGCCGGGGACCGTACACCGCGAAGAAACGAAGCGCTACGAAGCGGATCCCGTACAGGTGGCTGTAGACGTGACCGAGCAGCTCTCCGCTGACCTTGGTGCTCGCGTAGGGGCTGATCGGAAGGAGCACCGGATCGCTCTCGCGCCACGGCACCCGCGGGTTCACCCCGTAGACGCTGCTGGAGGAAGCGAAGACGAAGTGCCCCACTCCGCGCTCCCGCGCGATCTCCAGCAGATTCTGGGTTCCGCGGACGTTGACCTCCTGATATCCGAGCGGATCCTCGATGGAGGGACGGACACCGGCCCGGGCGGCGAGATGGACGAATACGTCCCACTCCCCCGACAAAGCTCGTCGCATTTCTTCGAGGTCCCGGATATCGACCTCGACCAGCGAAAACTCTCCGTGCTCCCGATGGGGAGCGACGTTGCGCTCCTTCACCCCGCGGCCGTAGAACGGATCGAAGTTGTCGAGCGCGACCACGGTGTGGCCGTCGCGCAGCAGGCGATCGACGAGGTGGCTCCCGATGAAGCCCGCTCCGCCGGTGACCAGCAGCCTCACGCGCCGGGGCTCACCGGCTCAAGCGTACGGGCGGAGGCGCGGCTCTCCCCGATGTGCTCACGGAAGTAGGGGATGGTACGCTCCAGCCCTTCGCGGAGCTCCACCTTCGGCTCCCATCCGAGGACCCGCCGCGCCACCGCTATGTCCGGCTGCCGCACCTTGGGATCGTCGGCCGGAAGCGGGTGCCGATCGAGCGTCGATCGGCTTCCCGTGATCTCCAGCACCAGTTCGGCGAGCTCCCGCACAGTGAACTCGTTCGGATTGCCGATGTTGGTGGGCTCCGCGCGATCCGAGAAGAAAAGACGAAAGATTCCGTCCACCAGATCGTCCGCGAAGGTAAAGGAGCGGGTCTGGGAACCGTCCCCGTAGATGGAGAGCGGATCGCCCCGGAGCGCCTGGACGATGAAGTTGGAAACCACGCGCCCATCGGAGGGGCGCATCCGGGGTCCGTAGGTGTTGAAGATCCGGGCGATGCGCGTTTCGAGCCTGTGGTAGCGGTGATACGCCATGGTGATCGCCTCGGCGAAGCGCTTCGCCTCGTCGTACACTCCGCGCGGCCCCACCGGGTTGACGTGGCCCCAGTAGCTTTCCGGCTGGGGGTGGACCTGGGGATCGCCGTACACCTCAGAGGTGGAAGCCAGAAGAAAACGTGCTCCCTTCGCCTTGGCGAGCCCGAGCGCCTTGTGGGTCCCCAGGGAGCCCACCTTGAGCGTGGGGATCGGCAGCTCCAGGTAGTCGACCGGACTCGCGGGACTCGCGAAGTGGAGCACCCCGTCCAACGTCCCCTCCACGTAGATGAAGTCGGTGACGTTGTGCTCCACGAAGTGGAAGTCCCGTCGGCCCATCAGGTGGGCGATGTTGTCCGGGCTTCCCGTAATGAAGTTGTCCATCCCCACCACCTGGTGCCCCTCGGCCAGGAAGCGGTCGCACAGGTGGGAGCCCAGGAAGCCGGCCGCGCCGGTGATCAGTATGCGCATCGGAACGTTTCCTCTAGCGAGCACCCGCGGCGGCCGGCTCGACTGCGACAGGCGCGGCGCCGGGACGCCCTACTGAGGTGTAGCGAAAGCCCATCTCCCGCATCCGCTCTGGCTCCCACAGGTTGCGTCCGTCGAAGATGACGGGGTTGCGGAGCTGTTGGCGGATGCGGTCGAAGTCGGGCTGCCGGTACGGCTGCCACTCGGTGAGCACCAGCAGTGCGTCCGCACCCTCGATGCAGTCGTAGTTGTGCTCGCACAGCACGAGCCCGCCATCGTTGAGCAGGTCTTCGAAGTGCCGCTCTGCCTCATGGCGTGCCTCGGGATCGTGCGCCCGGACCCGGGCGCCCCGCTCGATGAGCCCCCGCACCACGGTCAGCGACGGAGCCTCCCGCATGTCGTCGGTTTCGGGCTTGAAGGAAAGGCCCCACACCGCGAAGACCCGTCCTGCCAGATCCTCGCCGTACTGCTCTTCGACACGCCGCAGCAGCAGCGACTTCTGCGCCTGGTTGACCTGCTCCACCCCGTCCAGGATCGCGGAGTCGACGCCCACGTCGCGAAGCGTGTGCACCAGCGCTTTGACATCCTTGGGAAAGCAGGAGCCTCCGTAGCCGATCCCCGCGAAGAGGAAGTGGTTGCCGATCCGCTCGTCGGTTCCCACCCCACGGCGCACCGCGGACACATCCGCTCCCACCGCCTCGCACAGCCCGGCGATGGTGTTCATGAAGGAGATGCGCGTGGCGAGCATGGCGTTCGCCGCGTATTTGGTGATCTCCGCGGACGCGATGTCCATGAAGAGCACGGGATTTCCGGTCCGCACGAAGGGAGCGTACAGCTCCGCCAGCCGCTCGCGTGCGTGGTCGCTGTCGACGCCCACCACCACCCGGTCCGGCCGCATAAAGTCCTGCACGGCCGCCCCCTCCTTGAGGAACTCGGGGTTGGAGCACACGTGGAAACGGCGACCCGTGCGGCGCGCGATCGCATCGCGCACCTTGCCGGCCGTGCCCACCGGCACGGTGCTCTTGGTGATCACGATCTTTTCCGGACCGTCGGCGGGCATGCTGCGGCCGATGGTATCGGCGACGGCGAGCACGTGCTTCAGGTCCGCGGAGCCGTCTTCCCCGGGCGGGGTGCCGACGGCGATGAAGATGATCTCGGCTTCCGAGACAGCGCGCTCCACGTTGGTGGTGAAGCGGAGCCGCTCCTCGGCCAGGTTGCGCTCCACCAGCGGCTCGAGACCGGGCTCGTAGATGGGGATCTCGCCGGCGTTCAGCCGAGCGATCTTGTTCTCATCGATGTCTGCACAAACGACATCGTTGCCGGTCTGGGCGAGGCAGGCGCCCGCGACGAGGCCGACGTATCCGGTTCCTACGACTGTGATGTGCATTCCAGGCAGAGAAAGGGTTCACGATGAGCGGAAGCACGGCCGTTCCCGCTTTCGCGTAGCGCCACGGGCTACGCACTCACCGGCGGGCGGCGGAAAGCAACTTTCGCACCCCCCGCCGCTGCGCAGGCAGGCCAGGAAGCGCACGGGGCTGATCAGGAAGCTCCGCCAGAATGGCCTCGATGCGCTCACGCGCGTTCGCCTGAGGTTGCGGAGCATGGGAGGGCGCACTTTCGGAACCGGGGCGTGCCAGCCAGGTCCACACGCAGGGGGCCAGGATCCGAGCCACCCGCAACGCACCCAGTGGCCTCTCCCCTTCCCGTGGGTCGCACCAGATCCGCAGCACGTACCCACCAGCATCGACGGAAGTGCTGGGCGCGACGGGGTAATCGAGCTTCCAAGCACTCGGATGAGCACGCCGCAGGTCCAGAGCCGGTTGATCGTGCGAGACGCTTGCTTCCTCGCAGACCATCATCCCGACGAATCCGAAGTTGGCGGCATTGTCGCTGAGGATTGCGCCCAGCTGCTCCAGACTTTCGGCGCGTGCGATCACCTGCGACACGTCGCGGGCATGTATCTGGTCCTGTATGACTCGACGCAGCCGGAACATACCAGAGAACATCACGGATCCCGCCTCGGCAAACTCATGGTAATCGAGGTGGTACATGCCGAAAAGGAGCAACCCGAACGTGACGAACCCCCCCATCACCGCGACGCCTACGATCACCGTGGGAGGTGCGAACGCGAGCGAGATGCCGAACGTGGCCAGGGTGGCAGCGGCGCCGTACATCACCAGCGCGGCACGGCGATGGCTGAGGCCGAGGGCAAGAAGACGATGATGGATGTGGCGAGCGTCAGCACCGGAAAGAGGCATCCCCCGGAGCCAGCGTCTCATGATGGCGATTCCGGTGTCGAGCAGTGGGAGCGCAAGCGCGAAAAGAGGAACGATCACGAGTGCGGCGGTGGCCGTCTTCATCGAGCCGTGCACGGAAAGCACGGCAAGCATGAAACCCACGAACAGGCTGCCGGAATCGCCGAGGAAGATGCGAGCGGGACTGAAGTTGTAGCGGAGAAATCCGAACAGCGCCCCGCCCAGCGCGATGCAGAACACCGCCACCCCCAGATTGCCGAGCGCCACGGCGACGATCAGCGTGGTCAGCAGAGCCACCAGCGCGATCCCCGTGGCCAGCCCATCGAGCCCATCGATCAGGTTGAAGGCGTTGGTGATCCCCACCACCCAAACGACGGTGAGCGGCAGGGCCCACCCGCCGAGAATCAGTACGTCCGTCGCACCGATACTCAGCGCCTGGACCCGGAAGCCCAGCGCGTATACGATAACCGCGGCAGCCACCTGAACGAGGATCTTCTGCGCCGGGCGCAAACCCCGGATGTCGTCGTAAGCGCCCGCGAGAAGCAGCAGCCCTCCGCCCAGGAGGACCCCCGCCACGAGCTTGAACTTCTCGGGCGGTACTTCCGCGGCGAGAATGCGCCAGGAAAGCGCCGAGGCCGCCAGGCCGGCTGCGGTCGCCACGAAGACGGCGACGCCCCCCAGGCGGGGCACGGGACGGGTATGGACGCGCCGCCCATCGCTGGGAACGTCGTACCACCCCCATTTCACCGCTCCTCGGATAACCAGCGGCGTGGCAAGCAGCGCCGAAAGCGCGGAAACGGCGCCGACGAAGGCAAGAAGCAACATGGATTAGAATTGTACGAGAGCAGCGAGCGGTTTCGAGAGTTGCAACGCGTGAAGTAGCCCGGATGTGACACATCCCCTCTCGCGACGAGACGAGTCCGAGAAGAACCGTCCGCGCGCAGTGCGCGCTAGCGAGAGCAGAACGGAGTCCCGCGCCGATTCTAGCACCGGAAGAGCGATCTCACAATCCCCTCTCCCTCTCCCCGGTGCCCCTGCGGAGGAGCTTCCGGAGGGTGTCGGCATCCGGGCCGAGCGTTTGCCGCGGCCGGGCCCACCTTGACCCTGAGGACGAGCCGGAAGTATAATTCGGCGTTGTCTTTCCGCGATTCCTTGCCGTCGCACGCCGTCACGGCGATCGAGATCACCCCCGTTGCGGCCGATCAACGTTCTGGGCGACGTGAACAAGCCCGGGCTCCGCGATCACGATCCCACTATCACCGTGGCGGACGCGGTTGCGCTCGCCGGGGGAAGCAATACCGGCCGGAGATCTCGAATCGAACTCCACGTTCCCATACTGATATCCCGTTCTGTTCCATATGGCTGAGCCGACACGTAGCTTTCCCCCGCCCCCGAACGACAGGGAAGAAGAAATCGAGATCCGTCGCCTATGGTACGTGGTGCTCCGCAACCGTTGGCTGGTGCTCGGGATCGCTGCTGCGGTCATCGGTGCAGTGGCGCTGTTTACGGTGCTGCAGACGCCCATCTACGAAGGCGAAGCCACGGTACTGATCGACGAAGAACGGCCCGGCCTCGATCTACTGAACGGAATGATCCCGGCCGGTTTGGGTGCGGTTGCCGGGCTGGGCGGAGCGAATCAGATCCAAACGGACATGCGCATCCTGCGGAGCCGTCAGGTGGCGGAAGCAGTCGTCGACTCTCTGGCCCTACGGGTCGCGCTTGCCGAACCCAACACGCCCCGGCACGACGTTCTCCAGGTGCTGAGTGCCTCCCGAGGCACCGAGAAGGGAGTCTACCGGCTTCGCCTCCAGAAAGACCAATCGTACCGTGTTGAAGCGACAGAGGAGAGCACGCTTTCGCCGGTTCCCATGCGCGTTGAGATCGGACGCCCTTTTCGCATCGGAGACTTCACCCTTGCCCTGGTCCCTTCGCTTCGTTCCGATCCGCCGGCACGCATTCGGTTTGAGGTGAAGCCATTTCGCCTCGCAGTACAAGACGTGCAAAAGAATCTGCGTGTAACCCGCGGGGCTTCGGGTGCGCAGATCCTGGAGATTCAGTTCCAACACCCGGATCCCGTTTTCTCGGCCGCGGTGCCGAACGTGGTGACCGAAAGCTTCGTCCGCTACAAGAATCGTGTCAGCAAGGCGCAATCGAACAGCACGATCGACTTCCTTCAGGAGCAGTTGACCGCGTATGGGAGGGACCTGAGAGATGCCGAAGGCAGGCTCCAGACTTTCCGAGAGCAGGCACAGATTGTCGAGCCAAAGACTCAGGCGACCGAGCAAGTCCGCCGTTTGGCCGAGATGCAGGCGAACCGGGATGCACTTCAAACCGAGCGGGAATCCCTGCGCAGACTCATGGCCGAGGTTGAGTCCGAGCCGGCAGAGTCGACCCGCTCTCCCTACCGGCAGCTCGCGACGATTCCTGCTTTCATCTCCAACGGGTCGGTCCAGGACATTCTGCGATCCTTGATCCAGTTGGAGAACGAGCGGGCGGAGCTGCTCGTGAAACGGACGGCGCAAAGTGTGGACGTGCAGGGAATCGATCGACGGGTCGACGAGCTGGAGCTACAGCTTTACCAGTTCGCCCGCAACTACTTGGACGGACTCGACAATCGTATCCTTGCCTTGGATGCCGTCCTCGGCCGATTCAACGATCAACTTGAACTCGTCCCTTCCCGTGAAGTCGAGCTGTTGCGCCTGACGCGTGAGCAGAAACTTCTGGAGGAAGTTTACACGCTGCTCCAGACCAAGCTAAAGGAGGCACAAATCCAGGAGGCGGCGGAGCCGGCCAACGTCCAGGTCATCGATTCCGCTCTCGTTCCGGAGACCCCCAGCTCTCCCAAGCCCCTGCTCTACCTTGCTCTTGCCGGAGTGATGGGATTGGGTATGGGAGGGGTTGCCGCGCTGCTTCGCGAGTTTCTGAACCCGAAGGTGCACAGCCGTCAAGATGTGATGGATGCGACCTCCGGCTTGCCTGTTCTGGGTACGATCCCACGGGTACAACTCCAATCCTTGAGAAATAGCAACGGACGGCCCAAGGATGGCCTCCGCCGCCTCGGCGCGCGAACGTTTGTGGATGGTTCCTTGGTCACTCGGGAAGATCCCTGGAATCCGGCCTCGGAGGCGTATCGTGCCCTACGCACCAACCTTACGCTCTCGGGTACGGAGCGCCCGCCGCAGGTTCTGGTAGTCACGAGCGCCGTGGCGGAAGATGGCAAGTCGCTAAGCTCCGCAAATCTTGCAATCACGCTTGCGCAGCAGGGAACGCACACACTCCTGATCGATGCCGATCTCCGCAAAGGAACTCTGCACCGACTGTTCGGCGTTCAACAAGAGCCCGGTCTGCCAGAGGTGGTTCTCGGCCGCGCCGCGCTTGATGAAGTCGTGCAAAAGGTTTCTGTGGGGGAAGCCGGAGTGCCGCTTCACCTTGTCGGGTCTGGAAGACTTCCATCGAACCCCGCCGACGTGCTGGATTCTCCCCAGATGCGGAAATTCCTAAAGGCGGTACG
>JALZKG010000310.1 GCA_030859365.1 Gemmatimonadota bacterium | reverse complement strand
CCCCCCGGCACCCGCGGCGCCCGCTCCACGGCGAGCGGCACCAGGCGCGCCCGGGGCTTGCCGGCTTTGGCGATGATGATCTCCTCGCCCGCAGCCGCGCGCTCCACCAGCTCCGAAAGGTGGGTCTTGGCCTCGTAAAGATTGATCGAATTGGACATGGGCGGCTCCTCTCAGTGTGTGCTACAACCTACCCGATCGGGTTTGTTTGGTCAAGTTGGTCAACAACGTTGCTCCCGGTCCGGCCGGCCCGCTGTGCCAGGCACGCCTCGCGCTCCCGGATCGGAGCGCGGGGCCGTTGGTTTTCGATTAGGCTCGCGTTGCGTACTCTCCGTGCCACGGTTACCATTGACCCTCCGATGGGCAGCCTGGCAGGCCCTCCCTTTATCTTCCTTTCCGCAGGGGAGCAGCCGGATGAACCCACCTCCTCCGAACGGTGCCCCGCAGGGCCGCGGGTGGCTGTGGGGCGTCTTTTTTTTACTGCTCGTGGTGTCGATCGTGTTCTTTTTCGTCTTCGTTCCTCGCTGAGCCGGCAGTTGTCTCGATGAGTCTCGCGTCCCCCCCTCAGGCTTCGATTCGTGTCACGCTCCCCGATGGCTCCGTGCGGGATTTCCCCGCCGGCACCACGGTGCGCGAGGTGGCGGAATCGATCGGCTCGCGCCTCGCCAAGGCCGCGCTCGCCGGGAAGATCGACGGCCGCGTCGTCGATCTCGGCCGCCCCATCGGCGAGGACGCGCGGCTTGAGATCGTGACGGAAAAGAGCCCGGAAGCGCTGGAGGTCCTTCGCCACTCCACCGCGCACGTACTCGCCACGGCGGTCCGACGGGTGCGGCCCGAGGCGAAGATCGGCTTCGGTCCGGCCATCGAGGACGGCTTCTACTACGATTTCGAGGTGGACGAGCCGTTCAGCACGGACGAACTGGAGCGGATCGAGCGGGAGATGGAGGGAGTGGCGCGGGCGGCCCAGCCCTTCGAGCGGCGCGTGGTCTCCAAGGCGGAGGCGCGGGAGCTGTTCGCGAGCGACCCGCTCAAGATGGAGCGCCTGGAGGAGCTCGGCGAGGACGAAACGATCTCCGTCTATCGCAACGGCGACTTTCTCGACCTGTGCCGCGGGCCGCACGTCCCCGAAACGGGGCGCCTCAAGCACTTCAAGCTGCTCAACACGGCCGGGGCGTACTGGCGTGGGGATTCGAAGCGGCAGATGCTGCAGCGCATCTACGGCACCGCGTGGCTGTCCAGGGAGCAGCTGGAGCAGCACCTCCACCGGCTGGAGGAAGCGAAGAAGCGCGACCACCGGCGGCTGGGCCGGGAGCTGGACCTGTTCCAGTTCCACCCGGTCTCTCCGGGCGCCGCGTTCTGGACCCCGCGCGGCACAGCGGTATTCAACGCCGTCGAGGGGTTCGTCCGCGAGCGCCAGCAGCAGGCGTTTCAGGAGATCAGAACGCCTCTGCTCTACACGAAAGCGCTGTGGGAGCAGTCGGGGCACTGGGGAAAGTACCGCGAAAACATGTTCCTGGTGCTCAACTCCGAGACGGGCGAGCACGACATGTCGCTCAAGCCGATGAACTGCCCGTCGCACCACCTGTACTTCGCCTCGGCCCGCCACTCGTACCGGGAGCTGCCGCTCAGGTACGTCACCTTCGACGTGCTGCACCGCAACGAGCTTTCCGGCGCGCTCTCGGGGCTTACGCGGGTGCGCCAGTTCCAGCAGGATGACTGCCACGTGTATCTGCGCGAGGATCAGATCCCCGACGAGGTGCGGTTCCTCATGGACTTCATCCTCGAGTACTACCGCACCTTCGGTCTGACGGCGACGGTGAAGTTCGCGACGCGCCCGGAGCAGCGCATCGGGAGCGACGAGATGTGGGACCGTGCCGAAGACGCGCTCCGCGCGGCGCTGGAGGCGACGGGGATGCTGTACGAGGTGAAGGAGGGCGACGGCGCCTTCTACGGCCCCAAGATCGACTTCGACGTGACCGACTCCATCGGCCGGCAGTGGCAGCTCGGCACCATCCAGCTCGATTACGCGGCGCCGGAGCGCTTCGACCTCACCTACGTCGGCGAGGACAACCAGCCGCATCGGCCGGTGGTGATACATCGAGCGGTGAGCGGCTCTTTTGAGCGTTTCATCGCCATCCTGATCGAGCACTTCGCGGGGGCCTTCCCCGTCTGGCTCGCCCCGGTGCAGGTGGCGGTGATCCCCATCTCCGACGAGCAGGCCGCGAGCGCCCGGGAGTTGACGGACCAGCTCCGTGCGGCGGGGATCCGCGCCGAGCTGGACGATCGCAATGAAACACTCAACTACCGCATCCGGGAAGCGGAAACGCAGAAGGTGCCGTACATGGCCGTGGTCGGCGGCCGCGAAGCGGAGCAGGGCACCGTCGCCGTACGCGCGCGGGGGGCTGGACGGAAGCAGACGGTGATCGACCGGGCGGAGTTCGTCGGGCGGGTGCGGGGGCAGGATCGCAGCCGCACCCTCGAGGTGGGGGTGGACGAACCGGTGTAGTTGACAGTGTGAGGAATCGGGGCTACATTCCGGTCTACATTTCCGAAGAAGCGGGGACCGGCGGGTCCTCCACCTTTCGGCCCGCGCCTCGGGTGCGTCGCTGCCGGGTTCTCTCGCGACTCCGTGGTGGCTCGGCCCGCCGCGGCTGACTCGCGTGTGAACGGACCTGGCCCGCCAGGTCCGATTTTTTGCATCCCCTTGCTGGAGACTCGGAGCCATCAACGAGAAGACGCGCATCAACCGCCAGATCCGTATCAGCCCCGTTCGGGTGATCAGCCCGGAAGGCGAGCAGCTGGGGATCTTGCCTGTCGATCGGGCTCTGGAGATCGCGGAGGAGCAGGGTCTGGACCTGGTGGAGGTCGCGCCGATGGCGCGTCCCCCCGTGTGCCGGATCATGGATTACGGCAAGTTCAAGTACGAGGAGCAGCGGCAGGCGCGCGAGGCGCGCAAGAAGCAGCATCAGGTCCAGGTCAAGGAGGTGAAGCTGCGCCCGGGGATCGAGGACCACGACTACCAGTTCAAGATGCGGCACGCCCGCCGCTTTCTGGAAGAAGGGAACAAGGTCAAGCTGACCATGATGTTCCGCGGACGGCAGATGGCCAACCCGCAGTTTGGGCGGCAGGTGATGGACCGGTTCTCGACCGACCTGACGGATATCTGCAAGGTGGAGTCGTTTCCACAGATGGAAGGGCGCAGCATGACCATGGTGCTCGCCCCGGTCAAAACGTAATCCGCTTCCCTGAGGGGCGGTTCAACCAAGGAAGGTCTAGATGCCGAAGATGAAGACGCACCGCGGCGCGGCCAAGCGGTTCAAGAAGACCGCTTCCGGCAAGATCAAGCGCGGACATGCGATGCACAGCCACATCCTGACCAAGAAGTCGCCCAAGCGGAAGCGCAACCTGCGCCAGTCGACGCTGGTTTCCAGTGCGGACGAGAAGCGGATGAAGCGCCTGCTGTCCAGCTGAGCCCGACGCAACGTTCCTTTCCGACTTCGACCGACACATCATGCCACGCGCAAAAAACAACGTCGCCCGTCTGCGGCGCAAGAACCAGATCCTCAAGGCCGCCAAGGGATACTTCGGGCGCCGCAAGAACCTGTACAAGACGGCCAAGGAGGCCGTCGAGCGGGCACGGCGCTACGCCTACCGGGACCGCAAGAACCGCAAGCGTGAGTTTCGCCGGCTGTGGATCATCCGCATCAACGCGGCGGCGCGCCAGCACGAGCTGTCATACTCCCGCTTCATGAACGGCCTCCGTCAGGCGGGAATCGAGATCGACCGCAAGGTGCTTGCAGATCTCGCCATCCGGGAGCCGCAGGCGTTCGGGATGCTCGCCGAGCAGGCGAAGAGCAAGCTGGCGGCCTGACCGTCCGGCCGGCGAAAGACAGGCGCGGCGCCGGCGGGTCACTCCCCGGCGCCGCCTTTTTGTCCCCGGATCCCACCGTCGCCACGCCATGAGCAGCAACGACCTGATCACCCAGCTCCAGACCCTTTGCGACGTGGCGGAGGCGGAGATCCACGCCGCCGGCGACCCCGCGGCGCTCGAGCGCCTGCGGGTGGAGCTACTCGGCCGCAAGGGGCGTCTTACCGGCGTGCTTCGTCGTCTGGGGGAGCTCGCTCCGGAGGAGCGTCCGGCGGTCGGAGCGGAGGCGAATCGCGTCAAGGTGGCGCTGGGGACGCTGCTGGAGGAGCGGATCGCCGCACTCGCCACCGCCGACGAGGCGACGCGAGGCCCGGACCTGACGCTGCCTTCGCGTGGCCGGTGGCGGGGCACGCTCCACCCCGTCACGCAGGTGGTGGACGAGATCTGCGAGATCTTCCGTGAGCTCGGTTTCACCCGGGTGCGAGGGCCGGAGGCGGAGAGCACGGAGTACAACTTCACCCGGCTGAACATCCCGCTCGACCATCCGGCGGCGGACATGCACGATACCTTCTTTCTTGGGGAGGGGCTGGTGCTCCGCACCCACACCTCCCCGGTGCAGGCCCGGATCATGGAGCAGTGGCAGCCGCCGGTGCGGGTGGTCGTTCCCGGCACCGTGTTTCGCCGCGATCCGTACGACGCGTCTCATGCGCCCGCCTTTGAGCAGCTGGAAGGGCTCGCCGTGGACGAGGGGATCACCTTCGCCGACTTCCGGGCGACGATCTCCGAGTTCGTACGGCGCTTCTTCGGCCCCGAAACACGCACCCGATTCCGTCCCTCGTACTTCCCCTTCACGGAGCCTTCCGCGGAGGTCGACGTCGGCTGCCAGCTCTGCGGCGGGGCGGGGTGCAGCGCGTGTAAGGGGACGGGGTGGATGGAGATCATGGGCGCGGGGATGGTGCACCCCGCCGTCTTCCGCGCGGTGGGGTACGATCCCGAGCGCTTCACCGGCTTCGCCTTCGGAATGGGTCCGGGCCGCATCGCCATGCAGCGCTATCGGATCCCCGACATCCGCCTCCTGTACGAGAGCGACATGCGCTTTCTGGAGCAGTTCTCGTGAACGTCTCCCTTCGCTGGCTGCGGAGCATTGCTCCCTCCATCCCCGCGGACCCGCACGGCGTGGCCGAGCGGCTGGGGATGCTCGGCGCTCCTGTGGACGAGATCGTCGCCCTCGACGCCGGGATCGGCGACGTACGGATCGCACGAGTCACGGAGGTCCGGCAGCACCCCAATGCGGACCGGCTGCGCGTCTGCACCGTGGAGGCCGGGGGGGCCGAACCGCTCCAGGTGGTGTGCGGGGCCCCCAACGTGGAGCCCGGAGGCTGGTACCCGTTCGCCCCGGTCGGAGCCCGGCTCCCCGGCGGCGTGCAGATCCGCAAGGCGAAGCTGCGCGGCGAGGTGTCGGAGGGGATGCTCTGCTCCGCCCGCGAGCTGGGGCTCGGCAGGGACCACGAGGGGCTGATGACGCTGCAGGGGGAGTGGGAGCCCGGAAGCGCATTCGTGGAGTCGCTGGGGCTGGACGACGCGCGTCTGGTGCTGGACGTCACCCCCAACCGCCCGGACCTGCTATCGCAGCTGGGCGTGGCGCGGGAGCTTGCCGCCGAGGGAGCCCCCGCGCTCGCGCTTCCGCCGTTCCCCGGATCCACTCCGTTCGACCTGCCGGTCAGCCGGGGGGAACGGGAGGGGGAGGTCGCCGGCGTCCGAGTGCGGATCGAGGATCCGGACGCGTGCCCCCGCTACCTGGGCGCAGTCATCCGGGGCCTGCGTGTCGCCCCGTCTCCGGAGTGGTTGGCGACGCGTCTTCGCGCCGTCGGGGTGCGGCCCATCAACAACGTGGTCGACGCCACCAACTACGTGCTCTACGAGACGGGGCAGCCGCTGCACGCCTTCGATCGTGCCCGCCTTCGCGGCGACCGGGTGACGGTCCGGCACGCCCGCGCCGGCGAGGGGCTCCGGACGCTCGACGCGACGGAGCGCACGCTGCGGATGGACGCACTGGTGATCGCGGACGCTCAGAGCCCGATCGCCCTTGCCGGGGTGATGGGTGGCGAGGAAAGCGAAGTATCCGCCGCAACGAGCGAGGTGTTCCTGGAGTGCGCGATCTTCGCCCCCGCGGCGGTTCGGCGCACGGCGCGGCAGCTGGGCCTCGCCACCGACGCCTCCTTCCGCTTCGAGCGGGGGGTCGATCGCGAAGGGACCGCGGCGGCCCTGCGCCGCGCCGTGGAGCTGATCGTCGCACTCGCGGGGGGTGAGCCGGCGGGGGCGGTCGATCTGGCGCCGACGGAGTGGGAGCCCCGCACCGTCGAGCTGCGCCCCGCGCGGGTGGAGCGGCTGCTCGGCGTGGAGCTGCCGCTGGAGGAGCTGGAGGCGCTGCTCCGCCCCATCGGCTTCGCAATGGAGCGCGCGGACGGTACCCTGAGGGTGCGCGTCCCCGGCTTCCGCCCCGACGTCACGGGGGAGATCGATCTGGTGGAGGAGATCGCCCGGCGACGCGGGTACGACTCCTTCGCGGACGAGTTGGGCCCGTTCCGGCCTTCGCAGGTGCCGGAAGATGCGCTCGTCGCCGTGCAGCGGCGCGTCCGGGAGCGCCTTCTCGCCTGGGGTTTCGCGGAGGCGCGTACCGCTGCCTTCGCCCCGGAACGGGAGGGGCGCGTTCCCCTGCTGAACCCCCTGTCGTCTGAGGAAAGCCATCTGCGCGACGCGCTCGCTCCGGGGCTGATGCGTCGGGTGGAGTACAACGTCGCGCGCGGGGTCCGGGACGTTCGCCTCTTCGAGGTGGGCACCGTCTTCGCCCCCGCACCCGGAGGCGGTATCGTGGAGCAGCCGCGGGTGGCCGCGGTGTTCTGCGGCGCGCGTCAGCCGGCGCACTGGTCCGCGCCCGCCCCGTCGTGGGACGTCTGGGATCTGAAAGCGCTGCTGGAGCAGTTGGCGGAGATGCTCCCCGAAGCCGCGGTGGAGCCGGGCTCGTGGGAGCCGCTCGCCGCGCTGGTTGCGGCCGCGGAGTCGCTGCACGTCACCTCCCCCCGGGGGGTGCGGGGCGGCGGTGGACGGGCGGCGCCGGCGGTGCTGGACCTCCCGAGCGGTGCGGAAGCGGTGTGGCTGCTCGAAGCGGTGCTCCCCGAAGGGAAGACCGCTGCGATCCGGCCCTTCCGCGCCATCCCCGCGCACCCCGGGATGGAGCGGGACCTCGCGCTTCTGGTACCGGATGACGTCACCGTGGCGGAGGTGCGGGCTACCGTGGAGTCGTCCTGCGGCGCTTCCCTCGAATCGGCCGGGGTTTTCGACGTATACTCCGGACCCGGAATCCCTCACGGCATGCGGGGCGTGGGGTGGCGCCTCCGCTTCCGGGCGGAGGGGCGCACCCTCACCGACGCCGAGGTGGACGGGGTTATCGACGCGGTTCTCCGCGCCCTCGAACAACGCCACGGTGTCCGCCTCCGCTGACGCCGCTCCCCCCGGCTCCGAGTGGGAGCGACTGGAGCGGGCGGCGGAAGCAGCCGCGGCCGCGGTGGCCCGCTGGCGCGGCCGCGCCCTCGCCGCCGAGGGGGAGGTGGAGCGACTCCGCGCCACCCTGGAGCGCTCGCTCGCCGGAGCGGCTTCGGGTGGGATGGACGATTCGGCCCGCGTGCAGGCCGAGAACGCCCTTCTGCGCAGCCGGATGGAGGAGGCCAACCGCCGGGTGACGGGGCTGCTCGGCCACCTCCGCCTGCTGGAGGAGGAAGGGTGAGCCGGCGCAGGGCGCCGCGCCCGACCGTCGCGGTGGAGATCGCGGGGCAGACGCACGTTCTCCGCTCCGACGCTCCGGAGGAGTACACCCGCTCCGTCGCCGCCCACGTGGACGCTACCCTCCGGGCCCTTCCGGGCGGTGGGACGCTGGAGCCGCATCGCGCGGCCATTCTGGCGGCGCTTTCGATCACCGATCAGCTGTTCCGCGTCCGGGAAGAGCTGCGCCAGCTGCAGAGCGATACCATGGCGGAGGCGAACCGGCTGGCCCAGCGGCTGGAAGTGGCGCTGGAGCAGGGCGAGGCCGGCTGACCCCGCCCCGGGCCGGGGGTTGCGGCGGTGCGTCGCCGCGGCGTATTCTTCGGGGGCGGACGCGGCCTTTGGGCCGCGTTCAGCGGAAGGCACCGGCACGGGTGGCAGGGAGCACGTTCTTCCGCCACCCCATCTTTTTGGTTCCGGCGGGGCGTGCCCCGCGTGGAGATAAAGGTCATGGAGATTCTTTGGATCATCCTCGCCCTGCTCTTTGGCGCAGCGGCAGGGTGGGCCGTGGGCCGCGGGGCCGAGCAGGCCCGTCTGCGCCGCGCCCGCGCGACGGCCGGGGAGGAGGCGGAGCGGATCACCTCCGCCGCCCGCAGCGAGGCGGAGAACCTGCGCAAGGCGGAGGTCCTCGCCGGCAAGGAGGCCGCGTTCCGCGCCAAGGAGGAGTGGGAGCGCGAGGAGGCCCGCCGCCGCGAAGAGGTGGAACGGGGGGAGCGTCGGGTGGCCGAACGCGAAGAAGCGCTCGACCGCAAGTTCCACCTGCTGGACGACAAGGCCGCCGCCCAGGAGCAGCGCGCCGCCGCGCTCACGACCCGGGAGGGGGAGCTGGAGGCCGCGAGCCGCGACGTGTCCGAGCGTCTGGACGAGGCGCGGCAGCGGCTCGAGGGGCTCGCCGGGCTTTCCACGGACGAGGCCCGGCGGCAGCTGATGCAGGAGATCGAGGAGGAGGCGCGCGCCGCCGCCGCGCAGCGGGTGCGGGAGGTCAGGGAGGAGGCGCGCCGCAGCGCCGACCGCGAGGCGAAGAAGATCATCTCGCTGGCCATCCAGCGGATCGCCGCCGACCACACCGCCGAGACCACCGTATCGGTGGTCGCGCTCCCCTCCGACGAGATGAAGGGGCGGATCATCGGCCGCGAGGGGCGGAACATCCGCGCCTTCGAGCAGGCGACGGGGATCGACGTGATCATCGACGACACGCCCGAGGCGGTGGTGCTCTCCGGCTTCGACCCGGTGAGGCGCGAGACCGCGCGTATCGCGCTGGAGAAGCTGGTTTCCGATGGGCGGATCCACCCCGGCCGCATCGACGAGTTGGTGGCTAAGAGCCGCAAGGAGGTGGAGAACGGGATGCGCGAGGCCGCCGAGGAGATCCTCTACGAGCTGGGAATTCACGGCGTCCACCTCGAGGTCGTCAAGGTGCTGGGCCGGCTTAAATTCCGCACCTCGTACGGGCAGAACCAGCTGCAACACTCCAAGGAGGTGGCGCTGCTCGCCGGCAACATGGCCGCCGAGATGGGTTTCGACGCCACCCTCGCCAAGCGGATGGGGCTGCTGCACGACGTGGGGAAGGGGATGACCCACGAGCACGAGGGGACCCACGTGGAGCTGGGATGGAACCTGGCGAAGAAGTACAATGAGCCGCCGCAGGTGCTGAACGCCATCCGGGCGCACCACGACGAGGAGCCGCACCTCTTCCCGGAAACCTTTCTGGTGACGGCGGCGGACGCCATCTCCGGCTCGCGGCCGGGGGCGCGCCGCGAAAACTTCGAAACGTACGTGAAGCGGCTGGAACGGCTGGAGGAGATCGCCACCTCGTTTCCGGGCGTGGAACGCTGCTTCGCCATCCAGGCGGGGCGCGAGTTGCGCATCATGGTCACGCCGAGCAAGGTGTCGGACGAGGAGATGGCACGGCTCAGCGAGGATACCGCGAAGCGGATCGAGGCGGAGCTGCAGTACCCCGGGCAGATCAGGGTGGTGGTGATCCGGGAAACGCGCGCCGTCGGCATCGCTCGCTAGCGCGACGTTGCGAGTTCTCTTCGTCGCGGACGTGATCGGCAGCCCCGGCCGGCGGGTCGTCAAAGCGTTGCTCGGGCTGGTGCGGAGGGAGACCCGCGCCGACGCCGTGGTGCTCAACGGCGAGAACGCCGCCGGCGGCTTCGGGATCAATCCGGAGGCGGCGCGGGAGTTTCTGGAGCTGGGGGTGGACGTGATCACCACCGGCAACCACGTGTGGGACAAGCGCGAGATCCTCCCGCTTCTGGACAGCGAGCCGCGGCTCCTCCGCCCCGCCAACTTCCCCGCCGGCAATCCCGGCCGAGGGGCGGTGGTGGTGGACGCCGCAGGGGTGCGACTCGCGGTGCTGAACCTGCAGGGACGCACCTTCATGACTCCGATCGACGATCCGTTTCGTACCGCCGACGCCCTGCTGGCCGGCCTGCGGGACGAGGCGGATCTCTTCGTCGTGGACTTCCACGCCGAAGCGACCAGTGAGAAGCAGGCGTTCGCTCGCTACCTCGACGGTCGGGTCGCGGCGGTGGTGGGAACCCATACCCACGTGCAGACCGCCGACGAGCGCATCCTCCCTCGCGGCACCGCCACGATCACCGACCTGGGCCTTACCGGTGGCCTCGGAGGGGTGATCGGGATGAAGGCGGAGATCTCCATCCAGCGCCAGCTGATGAGTGCGCGTGGCGAGCGGATGCAACCTGCCGACGAAGAGCTGCACCTGCAGGGAGTCGTGGTCGACGTCGATCCGGCGCGCCGGGTTGCCCGTTCCGTCGAGCGCCTCAGCGTTCCCTATGCGCGCTCCCTCGAAGCGGCGTTCGGAAGGTAGCGGGATGGCGCGAATCCTCGATGGAGCCCAGCTCAGCGCCACCCTGCGTACCGAAATCGCTGCGGACGCCGCCGGGCTCCGTGCGGAGGGCGTCGTTCCGTGCCTCGCCGCGGTGCTGGTCGGCGACGACGCGGCGAGCGCGGTGTACGTCCGGATGAAGGCGCGCGCCTGCCAGGAAGCCGGAATGGAGGGGCGTACCCTGGCCCTCCCCGCAGCGGTGGAGCGGGAGCGGCTGTTCGGCATCATCGACGGTCTGAACGCGGACCCCGGGGTGCACGGGATCCTGGTGCAGCTCCCGCTCCCGGAGCACCTCGATCCGAAGCAGGTGCTGGAGCGGATCCGCCCCGCCAAGGACGTCGACGGCTTTCACCCGCTCAACGTGGGGCGCGTCTTCACCGGCGACCCACGCGGCTTCGCGCCCGCGACGCCCGCGGGGGTGATGGAGCTGCTGCGCCGCTCCGAGATCCCGACGCGCGGCCGGCACGCGGTGGTGGTGGGGCGGAGCCTGATCGTCGGCAAGCCGCTGGCGTCGCTGCTGATGGCGCCGGGGCCCGATGCCACGGTCACGCTCGCCCACCGGCACACGGCCGACCTCGCCGCCCACACCCGCATGGCGGACATCCTGGTGGTCGCCGTCGGGAGGCCGGGACTCATCACCGCCGACATGATAAGGCCGGGCGCAACAGTGATCGACGTCGGCACCACCCGCGTCCCGGACGCCAGCGTGGAGCGAGGGTATCGGATCGCTGGCGACGTCGACTTCGACGCGGTCCGCGAGGTCGCCGGGGCGATTACTCCGGTGCCGGGCGGCGTCGGCCCCATGACCATCGCCCTGCTCCTGCGCAACACCGTCCAGGCCGCCCGCCGCTCCATCCGCAGGCGCTCCGCCCCGGCGGAGAGCCGATGAGCTGGGACCTGTTCTCCACCGCCGCGGCCGCCCGGGGTGAGGGGGTGCAGCGCGCTTCGCTCCCCGCGCGGGGCGGCGACGTGTGGACGGTGAGCGAGATCAACGCCGCCGCTCGCGACGCCATCGAGGACGCCTTTCCGGCCGTCCGGGTCGCCGGGGAGGTGACCAACTGGACGCGCGCCCGCTCCGGGCACTGCTACTTCTCCCTGCGGGACGCCGAGGCGCAACTGCGCTGCGTGATGTGGCGCACCGACGCGCACCGCCTGCCCACCGCTCCCGTCGAGGGGATGCAGGTCCACGCGCTGGGCCGCCTGACGCTGTACGAGGGCCGGGGGGAGTTTCAGCTCTCCGTCTCCGATCTGGAGGCGCGTGGTGACGGGCTGTGGAAGCTGGCCTACGACCGGCTCCGGGCGCGCCTGGACGCGGAAGGGCTGACCGCGCCGCACCGCAAGCGCCCACTCCCGCGCTGTCCCGCGCGCGTGGGAGTGGTCACCTCCCCCTCGGGCGCCGCGCTTCGCGACATCCTTTCGGTGATCCGCCGCCGCGCCCCCTGGGCCCAGGTGGTGCTGTGCGGCTGCCGGGTGCAGGGCGATGGGGCAGCGGCGGAGATCGCCCGGGCGATCCGGCGCTTCGCCGAGGCGCGCTGCGTGGAGGTGCTGATCGTCGGGCGGGGCGGCGGCTCGCGGGAGGATCTCTGGGCATTCAACGAGGAGGCCGTCGCGCGCGCCCTGGCGGAGTCGCCCATCCCGACCATCTCCGCCGTCGGGCATGAGACCGACGTCTCCATCGCCGACCTGGTGGCCGACCTGCGGGCGCCGACGCCCTCGGCGGCCGCCGAAGCGGCCGTAGCCGATGGCGCGCAGTTGCGCCGCGAGCTCGGGTC
>JALZKG010000298.1 GCA_030859365.1 Gemmatimonadota bacterium | reverse complement strand
GGGCGAAGGGGCCGCCGGTGAAGCCCTGCACGACCAGCTCGCCGTCCCGGCTCCGCCCGGTCATCGCCACCGGGCTAGGCGCACCCGCACCCGGACGGCCGCAGCCCGGCCGCTTCCAGTTCCGCCTCCTCGTCCGTGGCGGCGCGCCAGCCGCCCCCCAGCTCCAGCATCCGCCGCAGCGACCGCTCCGCGGGAAGCCGCACCCTCTCCGGGAGCGTCACCTCGTGCTGGAGGTGGTCCAGCGACCACGCCAGCTTGGCGAGGGTGTTCATCTTCATATTGCCGCAGATCGCGGCGCCCGAAAGGGGGATCAGGGTCTTCTCGGGGAAGCGCTGCCGGAGCCGGTCCACCAGCCCCCGTTCGGTGCCGATGATCAGCGCGTCGTGCTCCTCCGCGATCTCCACCATCCGCGAAGTCGAGGTGACGAAGTCCGCCTGCTCCAGGAGCTCGGCGCGCGCCTCCGGGTGGATGACGACCAGCGCGCCGGGGTGGCGGCGCTTCGCCTCGGCCAGTTCGTCGAGCACCAGGTCGTCGTGGACGTAGCAGTAGCCGTCCCACGCCACGACCGAGCCGGGCTCGACCGGGCCGGTCTCCCGCCCGGCGATCACCAGTGGACGCCCGGTGCGCTCCGCGGTATAGCGGGCCAGGTTGCGGTCGGGGACGAAGAGGACGGTGCGATCGCGGGGGAGGGACTCCACCACGGGGACCGCGTTGGACGAGGTGCAGCAGATCTCCGAAAGTGCCTTGACCTCGGCGGTCGAGTTGACGTACGCGACGGTGGCGGCGCCCGGGTAGCGCGCCTGCAGGCGGCGCAGCGCATCGCCCGTCACGAAGTCCGCCATGGGGCAGCCGGCGCGCAGGTCCGGCATCAGTACCGTCTTGCCCGGCGACAGGATCTTGGCCGTTTCCGCCATGAAGTGCACGCCGCAGAAAACGATCACGTCGGCGTCGGTGTCCGCCGCCTCCTGCGACAGGCCCAACGAGTCCCCGAGAAAGTCGCTGACGTCCTGGATCTCGACCCGCTGGTAGTTGTGCCCCAGAATCACCCCGTTGAGCTCCGCTTTGCGACGCCCGATGCGCTCACGCAACTCCTCGGGGCTCAGGCGGGCGTACTCGAGCGAAGAAGAAAGCCGGTCTGCGACCTGAATCAACGCACACCTCCGCAGGGATGGAATGGCTGCGCCCGATGCACAGCTCCTGTGATACAGCGAGGGCCTGCGGGAGATCCCCCCGCAGGCCCTCGCTGATCGGGTCGAGGATCCGCTCTCAGGCCGTGAAGGAGCTGCCGCAGCCGCACCCACCGCTCGCGTTCGGGTTGTTGAAGGTGAACCCGGAGCCCTGAAAGGAGGACACGTAGTCGATCTCCACCCCCGCCAGGTACTGCACACTGAACGGGTCTACGAAGAGGCGGACCCCGTTGGACTCCAGCACCAGGTCGTCTTCCCCCGCCTCGTCCTCGATGTTCAGCCCGTACTGAAAACCCGAGCACCCCCCCGGGAGCACGCCCACGCGCAGTCCCGCGCTTTCAGCAGCGCCCTGCTCTTCCATGTATTTGCGCACCTCGGCCACCGCCGTAGCTGTGACCGTGACCACGCCTGCCGCTTCCTGTGTCTGCATCGCAATCCCCTCGTGTGAAGGTAGGCCACGTCCTTGCACGCGCACCCTCCTGCATCCCTGTACCCCATGGGACCGTAGCAGGTTTCGCGCCCCCGGCCCGGCGCCCCCACCATAGAGAGGACGCGCTTCCGAGTCAATCCTGCGGCAGAGATCCGAGAAACCGGTCCACCGCGTCGAGCAGGGTGGGGGCGCTCCGCACGCCGGCGGGAAGATCCGCCGAAAGGCCGTCGGCGAGCACGAACGCTGCCCCTCCCCACCCAGCGCCCGCCTCCACGTCTCGCAGCCGGTCCCCGACGTAGAGCGAGCGAGCGAGGTCGATCCCAAGCTCGTTCGCGGCGCGGAAGAAGAGACCTGGGGCCGGCTTGCGGCAGTCGCAGGCCGGAGACACGTGGGGAGAGTGGGGACAGTGGAACACCCCGTCGAGCCGGGCGCCGCTTTCGGCGAGCCGCTCGACCAGCCGCCGCTGTACGGCCCCGAAATCCGCCTCCGAAAATAATCCACGCCCGATCCCCGACTGGTTGGTGACGAGCACCACGGGGATCCCGACCCGGTTCAGCCGGGCGACCGCGTCCCCCGCTCCCGGGAGGAGCCGGACACCGGCCGGATCGGCGAGGTAGCGGCGGTCCTCGATCAGCGTGCCGTCGCGGTCCAGAAAGGCGGCGGGGCGACGTCGTGCGTTCTTCAGCCCGCCGTGATGTTGAAGCCCGCGTCCACGTACATCGTCTCCCCGGTGATACCGCTGGCCAACTCCGACGCCAGAAAGAGAGCGGCGCGGCCCACCTCCGCCGCATCCACCGGGCGCCCGAGAGGGGAGCGCTCTCCGGTCACCTTCATCAGGTCGCGGAAGTTTGCCACGCCGCGCGCGGCCAGGGTGTTGATGGCACCGGCGGAGATCGCGTTGATGCGGATGTTCTGCGCGCCGAGGTTGACGGCCAGGTAACGGACACTCGCCTCCAGCGCCGCCTTGGCAACCCCCATGACGTTGTAGCCGGGGACGACCTTTTCCGCGCCGTAATAAGTCATGGTGACGATGCTCCCTCCGCCGGTCATCAGCGGCGCGGCGGCGCGCGACAGCGCAACCAGAGAGTACGCGCTGACGTCGTGCGCCCGCAGAAAGGCGTCCCGAGTGGTGGCCAGGAAGGGGTTGGACATCGCCTCCTTGGGAGCGAACGCGACCGAGTGAAGCAGAAAGTCGAGCCGGCCCCAGCGCTGCTCCAGCTCACGGAAGAGGGCCGCGATCTGCTCGTCGCTCTGTACGTCCAGGTCGAAGAGCGGCACCTCGCCGAGCGAAGCGGTCGTCTTCGCGACCCGCTCGCGCATCGTCTCCCCCTGGAAGGTGAAGGCGAGCTCCATCCCGGCGTTGGCGACGGCGCGGGCGACGGCCCACGCGATGGAGTTCTGGTTGGCGACGCCGACGATCAGCCCGCGCTTGCCCCGCAGGAGACCGGTGTAAGTGGAGGGTTCGGGCATGGCTCGGGGTGGTGTGGGGAATCAGGGGCGCGGCGCGGCGGCCGGGCCCGGCGGCGGGGCGGCGGGAGTGCGAAGCTCCACCTCGCCCCCGCCGACCAGCCCGTTCAGGTTTCGGACGCCGCTGACGCGGATGCGGTACGACGTGTTCGGCGCCAGCGGCTCGCGAAGGGTCACGAAGAGCGACTGCGACGGCAGCGGAGCGGCGGCGGCAGGGGTGTCCGCAGGCGCGCCGGCGGGAGCCGATCCCAGCCGCACCCCCTCCACCGGGAGGACGCGCCCGTCGGGACCGGTGACGCGAAGCTGGCCCGGGACGAGCGGCTGCGCCGGATCGAGAAAGTCGTCCAAGCGAAGCTCGATTCCCGCTTCCGCGAGACGTGCCGACGCGGGGACCGGTGGCGTGGTGTCGGGGAGCAGCAGCCGCAGGAGAACCGGCGCGGCGACGGCGCCCGCGACCTGCACCTGCTGGCTATCGCGCGCCTCGAACGGATCCAGCTCCCGGTTGCGATTTGCGTCCAGAAAGGCACGGAGGCGATAGCCGCTCTCGGGGATGCGGCGCAGTACGAAACCCCCGGCGCTGTCGCTCCGGGTCGCGTACAC
>JALZKG010000290.1 GCA_030859365.1 Gemmatimonadota bacterium | reverse complement strand
GGCCGCGGCCGCCCGGGCAAGATCCGCTTCGGACACCCCTTCGGCCCCCCATACTTCGGCCACGGCCTCCTGCGCCGCCTCGGCGTCCACCCCCCTGGCGCGAAGCTCCGCGGTCAGGCGGCGGCGTCCGTGGGGGCGCAGCCGGACCCGGTCCCGGACAAAGGCGGCGGCGTAGGCTTCGTCGTCCACCATGCCGCGCTCCGCGAGATCGGCGACGCACGCCTCCGCCACCCCGGCGTCGAACCCCTTTTGGACAAGGCGCCGGCGCAGCTCCGCCGCACTGCGGGCGCGAAAGCCCAGCAGGACGAGCGCCGCCTCGCGCGCCTTCCAGCCCACGTCCCGCTGCTCCAGTTCCGCGAGCTGGGCGGCGCTCACCGGTTCTCCCGTCCGCAGCCCTGCGGCGAGCACCAGCTCGACCGCCGCCGCGAGGCGGAAGGCGCCGTCCACGTGGACGTTGACGCGCTCGGGGCGGCGCTGCTGGGGGCGGATGGCGGAAACGATCATGGCCGGTTTACACCCGCGCGGCTACGCGGTGCCGGGTGCGTGGGGTTGTCGCTCCCGGAAGCTCGGGTTATCGTCTCCCCGCTTCCCACCTCCCTCCACCCTCCGCGCGCAATGCAAGCTGCCGCAGCTCTCGCCCCGCTGGACAGCGCGGCTCTTCGTGCCGAAGAGTTCCCGGGGATCGGGCGGACGCCGTATCTGAATGCTGCCGCGGTGGCGCCGCTGGCGGAGCGGGCCCGGCGCGCGGTCGAGGCGCACAATCGCAGACGTGCGTCGGGACACGATCTGGAGGACGCCGACTTCGAGCCGACCCTGGCCCGCTGCCGGGAAGCGGCCGCGCGGCTGATCGGCGCGTCCGTGGACGAGATCGCCCTCGGCGGCAACACCTCCTTCGGGATCAACCTGGCCGCGCACTGCCTCCCGCTGGAGCGGGGGTCATGCGTGGTGGTGAGCGACCGGGAGTTCCCGGCCAACGTCTACCCGTGGATGGCGCTGGAGCGCGATGGGATCCGGCTGGAGCGCGTCCCCTCGCGTGCCGACGGAACGCCCGACGAGGACCGCATCCTGGAGCGGCTGGAGCGGGGGGACGTATCCGTCTTCGCCGTCTCGGCGGTCCAGTTCGCCTCCGGCTTTCGCGCGGATCTGCCCCGCCTTGGACGGGCGTGCCGCGAACGAGGTATCTTTTTCGTTGTGGATGCGATCCAGGCCCTCGGGCAGCTTCCGCTGGATGTGGCCGAGATCCGGCCGGACGTGCTCACCACCGGGGGCCAGAAGTGGCTCTGCGGCCCGTTCGGGACCGGGTTCGCGTACGTCCGGCGCGAGCTGCACCGCACCCTCGAGCCGCGCCTGGTCGGCTGGACCGCCATGCAGGCGTGCGAAGACTACGCTTCGCTCCTCGACTACCGGTTCGAGTTTTCGGAGGGCGCGCGCAAGTTCGAGGTGGCCACCCCCCCGTTTCAGGACTTCGCCGGTCTGGCCGAGTCGCTTTCCCTGCTGCACCGGACCGGGGTCGAGCGGATTGCCGCCCACCTGCGCTCGCTGCTGGACCCGCTGGTGGAGTGGGCGTCTACCCATCCCGGGGTCGAGCTCGCCAGCGCGCCCGAGCCGGAGCGCCGCTCCGGGATCGTGTGCTTCCGGACGGCACGGCCGGAGGCGACGTGGGACGCGCTGCGCGAGGGCGGCGTCGTATGTGTGCTGCGCGAAGGCGCGATCCGCGTGTCTCCCCACCTGTACAACACGGAAGCGGAGGTGCGGCGGGTGATGGAGATCGTGGAGAGGGTGATCCGGTGACCTCTTCGGAAGCGCTCGCGAGCGCCGTGGCCGCGGTGGAGGAGGTGCGGCGTCGCCACGCGCCGGACCCGCGCGGATCGGTCTGGGAGGTGAAGGTCGAGCTGCAAGGCGGGACACTCGCCCTGTCCGGCGCGACGACCGAGCCGGTCGCGGTCCACGAGGTGGGAGTGCGGCTCAGCGGGCTCGGTCTGCGGATCGACGACCGCGTCGTCCGCCTCCCCTGCGGCGATGGAGCGGGGTTCGCGCTTATCCGCGTTCCCATCGCCCCCATGCTCGCGGCGCCGCTGATCTCGGAGGCGCAGGTATCGCAGGTGGTGCTCGGCCACCCGCTCGCGGTGCTGCGGAGGTGGGGCCGCTGGCTTCACTGCCGCTCCTCCGATGGGTACCTGGGGTGGATCCACCGAGGCTACCTGGTCGAGATTGCCTCCTGGCACGAGGACGGCGCCGGTTCGGCAGCCGAGGCGTGGTCGCTGGGCGCGGAGGTGCACGACGACGACGGTCGCCTGCACTCGCGCCTTCCCTGGGGTGCCCGCGTCACGCTCGCGGAGGACGGGCGGGTGCGGCTGCCGGGCGGCGAGTGGGGGACCGCGCGGGGGGAACTGGTCCGGACGGAAGAACGGATGGAGCGCTTTCCCGCCTCCGGCAACGCCGTGGTGGAGTCCGCCCTGCGCTGGATCGGGGCCCCGTACCTGTGGGGCGGGATCACGCACGGCGGCGTCGACTGCTCCGGGCTGGTGCAGGCGACGCTGGGGCTTCACGGCGTCCATCTGCCGCGCGACTCGGACCAGCAGGCGCGCGTCGGCGAGCGGGTGGACCCCGGAGACGATTTCGCGCGCCTCCGCGCGGGCGACCTGCTCTTTTTCGCCGAAGACCGCGAGCGGGTCTCGCACGTGGCGCTGTCGCTGGGGGGCTCGCGAATCGTACACGCCTCGCTCGGCAACGCGCGGGTGGCGTGCAACGACCTGTGCGGCGACGCCCCGTACGAGCGCGAGCTGCGGAGCTTTTTTGTGGTGGCGCAGCGAGTGCTCCCCGATTAGCGCCCGCGCCGGAACGCCGCCAGCCGCTCGCCGAAGCGGTCCTCGATCCGTTTGGCGTCGGCCGTCGACGGCACCTCGTTGACGATGATGCTGAAGGCGAGCCGCTCGCCGTCGGCGCTGCGGACGTAGCCGGACAGGGCGGACACGCCGCGGATGGTGCCGGTCTTCGCCCGCAGATTCCCCGCGGCCGGGGTGCCCGCCATACGGCGCAGCCCCTGCGGATCGCCCGCGACCGGGAGGGACGCGTAGAAGGGGGCGGCCTCCGGGCTCCGGTCCATGAAGGCGAGCAGCTGCACCATGCCCCGGGCGGTGAGCCGGTTGAGCCGCGACAACCCGGAGCCGTCGAACAACCGGAGCGCGGCGGAGTCCGCCCGTGCCTCGGTGGCGAGCACCCGCACCGCGTGCTCGCCTCCCTCCCAGCTTCCGGTGCCGGTCGCGACGTACGCCGCGGCTTTGAGCAGGGCGTCTGCCTGGCCGTTGTGGCTCAGGTGGTTGGTGACGCGGATCACCTCCCGCACCGGGGGGGAGAGGTGGATGGCGAGCAGTCGCGCGCGCCCCGCTTCAACCGTCGGGGTGTAGCGGCTCCGCGTCGCGCCCCGCACCGAGATCCCGCGCCGCTCCAGCGAAGCGCGTAGCGCCGCCGCCGCGAAGTTGGCCGGGTCCACCACCGGCAGGGTGCGCGCCGTGCCGCCGCTCCCGGCGCCGATCTCCCCGGACACGATCAGCGAGTCGGCGCCGTGCTCCCATCGCAGAGCGGTACGCGCGCCGCCGACCGTGCGCACCCGGTTCGCGATCGCGATGCCCGCGGTGGCCGGCGTGGTGCGGAGGGTCGCCGGCGAACCGGGTGAGCTTCCCGGGGCGAGGTGCACCGTGAACACGTTGTCGGCGAAGGCGAGCGCCCCGACCGGTGCGGCGTAGAGGGCGCTCCGGTCCGCGGGGTTCCAGCCGCGTCCCGTCCACGCCCGGTCCCAGCGGCTGCCGTCCCCCACCACGTCGCCGCGTACCTCCCGGACGCCGAGGGCTCGTAACGAATCGGCGAAGGCGTCCCACACCCGCGGATCGCCGCCCAGCATGCGCGTGGAGATCGCCGGGTCCCCCGTCCCGTGCAGGACCACGTCTCCGTGCAGCACCCCCTCGCGCACCGGTCCGTCGGCCCACAGCTCGGTGGTGAAACGGAAGTCGGCGCCCAGGTAGTGCAGCGCCGCGGCGGTGCTCCACAGCTTCAGGTTGGACGCGGGGGCGAGCGAGAGATCCGGGTGGAGC
>JALZKG010000095.1 GCA_030859365.1 Gemmatimonadota bacterium | reverse complement strand
ACGCGGCCGCACGGTCCCCGTCGATGCTGCCGAAGTTGCCCTGCCCGTCCACCAGCGGGTAGCGGAGCGAGAAGTCCTGGACCATCCGCACCATGGAGTCGTACACGGCGGAGTCCCCGTGCGGGTGATACTTGCCCAGCACGTCGCCCACCACCGTAGCACTCTTCTTGTACGGACGCGTGGGACCCAGCCCCGCCTCGTACATCGCATACAGGATCCGCCGGTGCACGGGCTTGAGCCCGTCGCGTACGTCGGGAAGCGCGCGCTGCACGATCACGCTCATCGAATAGTCGATGAACGACTCGCGCATCTCGTCCTCGATCAGGCGCGGAAGAATGCGCTGGGTCTGCTCGGGCTGCCCGTTGTCTTCGGGCGTGAAATCGTCAGCCATGAAGTGTGCTGGAAGCGGAGTTCAGGGAATCGGGAATGATACCCCGAAGCGGGGGGCGGGTGCCGGGGAAAGAAGCGAAAATCCGGGGAATTTACGCGCCGCCGACGGGTTCCAACAGCCGCGGCCGGATCGTCGATCCCGGGGGGAGCGGAGAGCCGTGTCGGAACGGTGCTTGCGACCGGCGCGGACATACGCATCGAAAAGGAACCAGACACCGGAGCAGGCGTCATGAGCGAGCAGACGATCTCGAAAAACACTCTTTCCCGACGGAAGCTGTTGAAGATGACGGCCGTCGGAGCCGGCGCCCTCGCTGCCTCAGGGTGCTCGGCGGGCGCCCTGGCCGCCATGGAGGCCGCGGGGCCGCTGCCGGGGATCGCCACCCCGGACGAGGCTCTGCAGCGGTTGATGCAGGGCAACGAACGCTTCGCCACGGATCGGCTCACCTCCCGGCCCAACCGCACCCGTGCGCGCCTGCAGGCCCTGGGAGCGAAGCAGGCCCCGTTCGCGTCGATTCTGGGGTGCGCCGATTCGCGGGTCCCCGTCGAGATCCTCTTCGATCAGGGGTTCGGCGACGTGTTCGTCTGCCGCGCGGCCGGCAACATCGCCACCTCGGAGATCATCGGCAGCCTTGAATACGGCACCCTGCTGCTCGGCTCGCAGGTGCTGATGGTGCTCGGCCACACCGCCTGCGGGGCGGTGACCGCCACCGTCAAGGGTGAGGCGGTTCCCGGCCAGATCGGAAGCCTGTACCCGTACATCCACCCGGCCGCGGTGCAGGTGGAGAGCGGTGACCTGGAAGCCATCATCGCGCAGAACGTACGCAACCAGGTGGACCTGCTTCGCAACGCCTCGCCGGTGATCAAGGAGCTGATCCGGGACGGCAAGCTCCGGGTGGTGGGCGGTGTGTTCGACTTCCATGACGGCAGGGTGCGGCTCCTGGAAGCGTAGAACGGCGCCCGGAGCCGAAGCCCGGGCGCCGTGGTGAGCCGCCCCGGGTGCGGCTAGCGGTTGCGGGGGTACGCCCGGGTGCGATCGTCCAGGCGCAGGTAGCGGTCGCGAAGCTCCGTTTCGCGGCTGGTCAGCGGGACCTCACGTCCGCGGATGAAAACGTGCTCCACGGGGGTAAGCATCTCCAGCGGATCGCCCCCCCAGACCACGACGTTGGCCACCTTGCCGGGGGCGAGGGAGCCATAGGTCCCGTCCAGCCCCCAGATCTGTGCGGGGTACAGAGTGATGGCCCGGAGCGCCTCGTCGTGCGGCAGGCCGTACGCCACCGCGTTCCCCGCCTCCTGGCGCAGGTTGAAGCTTTTGAAGGTTTCCCCCGAAGTCACCGCGACCTGGACCCCGGCGCGCCGGAGCCGCGCGGCGTTCTCGTAGGTCGCGCCGAGGGTGGCGAAGGTGTTCGGCAGGTTGTTCAGCACCTTGACGATCACCGGCACGCGAGCGGCCGCGAGCTCGTCCGCCACCATCCAGGCTTCCGTCCCCCCGTCGATGATCAGGCGGAAGTTGAACTCCCGCGCCAGCCGCAGCGCGGTGGTGATGTCGCTCGCCCGGTGCGCTTCCAGAACCAGCGGGATCCGCCGCGCGAGCACGTCCTGCAGCGATTCCAGGTCGGAGCGGCTCACCGCCAGTTCGCGTGTTCCTCCCCGCTCGTACGCCCCGCGGTCGCGGGCGTACGCCCGCGCGTCCTGAAGAACCTCCCGCAGCCGGAGGGTCGTGCTTCCCCGCGAGCCCCGGATGGCGCCACGCGCCGACTCGCCCAGGTTGCCGTACATCGCCACCGGGGTGCGGACCAGCATCGCGTCCATGTCCCGCCCGAGCAGATCGATCACCACCCCCTGCCCCGCGATCAGCCCCCCCTGCGGACGGCTGACGGCGGTGGTCACTCCGGCGACGCGGGTGATGGGGATGACCATGGAGTTGGGGTTCAGACCGTCGGCGACGTTGAACGCAGCGGCGACCAGATCGTCCTCCTCCTGCGGGGCCCGGAAGTCATTGGTCTCGACCACCGCGTCGATCTCGACCAGCCCCAGGTTGGTCCCCGAATCGAAGAGCCCCGGGGTCACCATCTTTCCGCGCGCGTCGATCCGCTGCGCGCCCGCCGGAACCGATACGTTCCGCCCCACGGCGACGATCCTGCCGTCCCGGATCAGAACCGTTCCCCCCTCGATCGGGGCGCCGGTCATGGTGTGGACCGTCCCCCCCTCGATCGCCACCGTCTGCGCGGCCACGGGCGCGGCACCCAGAACCGCCGCGGCGGCCGCCGCCGAAAAGAATCGTTTGATCATCGTGTCACCTCGGGAACCGCGGAAGGATACCCAGCTCGAAATCGGTTCTGGGCTGAAGGGCCGGGTTGCTCCGGTCGAACAGGAGCGCGCCGTCGATGAAGACCTGATCGGCCCGCGCATATACGCTGAACGGGTTCGCGGACCAGACCACGACGTCGGCGTTCTTCCCTGGCTCCAGCGTACCCACCCGGTCGTCGATCCCCAGCGCCCACGCGGCGTTCGCGGTGATCCAGCGCAGCGCGTCGTTCTCCGAGATCTGGAGCCCCGCCTGGCGGCCGGCAAGGAGCGCCTTGGCGGCTTCCTGGTTCAGCTTCTGTATCCCGATGGGGTCGTCCGAGTGGACGATGGCGCGGGCCCCGGCGTTGTGCACCATGGCGATGTTCGCCTTGGTGAAGTCCATCGCCTCCATCTTGAACCCCCACCAGTCGGCCCAGAGCGAGCCGGAGATCTCCTCCCGGGCGAGCAGGTCCGCGATCTTGTACGCCTCCACCCCGTGGTGGAAGGAGCGGATCTTGTAACCGAACTCCTTGGCGATGTCGATCATCTGCGCCATCTCGTCGGCGCGGTAGCAGTGGTTGTGCACCAGAATGTCGCCACGCAGCACCCCCGCCAGCGTTTCCATCTCCAGGTCGCGCGTCGGGGCCGTCCCGGAGCGGTTCCCGCGCTCCCACGTATCCGCCTTCTGCCGGTACTCGGCGGCGCGGATCCAGGCGGCGCGGTAGCCGGCCACGTTCCCCATCCGGGTGGAGGGCGCGCGGCCACGGCTCCCGTAGACCCGCTTGGGGTTTTCGCCGCACGCCATCTTGAGCCCGTATGGGGCGCCGGGGAACTTCATCGCCTGCACGGTGCGTGCGGGCACGTTCTTGAGCGTGACGCTCCTCCCGCCGATCAGGTTGGCCGATCCGGGGAGGATCTGCAGCGAGGTGATTCCCCCCTCCAGCGCCCGTATGAAGCCGGGGTCCTGCGGCCAAACGGAGTGCTCCACCCACACGTCGGCGGTGACCGGGTCGGTGGCTTCGTTGCCGTCGGAGTGTGCCGCAACGGCCGGGCTGGAGTAGGCGCCGAGGTGGGAGTGGGTGTCGATGATCCCCGGCGTGACGAACTTGCCGGTCGCGTCGATCGTCCGCGCGTCGGCGGGGGCATCCACCGTGGCGCCCACGGCGATGATCTTCCCCCCGGAAAGGAGCACCTGGCCGTTGGGGATCACCTCGCCCGCCGCCGTCATCACCGTACCGCCACGGATCAGGGTGGGCGCGGAGGGAAGGGGTGTGTACGTGGAGGCGAACGGCTCCACTCGCGACGTGTCGGCGGAGGCCGACGCCACGCCGCCCGGAGCGGGGCGGGTGGTCGCGCACCCGGCGACCGCCGTCAGGAGCAACGAGGACAGCAAACGTTTCATCAGGATCTCCTGAAACGGGAAGGAAAGAATCACCTGCGAAGCTAGGCCGCGCCGGCCACCCGCCGCAAGACCGAACCTCCGTCCAGCCGCCCACCCCCTCCAGGATGTCCCCCACAACAGCGCGCCGATGTCCGTCGCGGAGGACGCAGGGAAGCGCGCGTGCGTCCACAACGCCTCACGATGCGCCGGAAAACCTTGCTTTCGGCGTGCTTCCCTCCTGGCACCTCGCTTGCCCCTCGTAGCGGCGGCATCAACAAACACCAGATGGAGAACGTCATGCACAAGACCATTCGACGCGCCATCATTCCTTTTGCGATGATCGCGGCCTTTGCGGCCACCGACGCCGAGGCACAGGGCCGCGGCAGGGGAGCGGAGAAGGAGCGCGGCAAGGTGGAGCAGAAGCAGCAGGAGAAAGAGCGCCGTGACTGGGAGCTGCGCCGCCGCGACGAGCAGGCGCGTCGGGACGGCCGGACGGAGGACGGCCGCCGCCGTGGGGTTCCGCCGGGGTGGTGCATCGGCCGGGGCAACCCGCACAACACGGTGGAGAACTGCGGACGCAGTGGAGAGCGGTACGATCGACGCTACGACACGCGCCGCGACGGCGACCGGCGCGATGGACGTAGCGGCGCCACCTACGAGCAGCGCTACGCGGATTACCTGCGCTACCAGGATGCGCAGTGCCGCGCTCGGTCCGACGACCGGCCGCTCGATCTGCTATACCGGCTCCAGGTGAAGCGGGAGTGCGACCGGGCCCGCGACGAGTGGATTCGCCGCAACGATCCGAACCGAGGCGGCTAGGACCCCTCGGACCCCGCAAAGGCGACAGGGCCCCGTCCAGGAGGACGGGGCCTTTTTGCCTTCAGGAGGGTTTCGTCCGCTACCGCACCGACTGCAGCTCGATGCTGACCGGCTGACCAGCGAACTCCTGCTTGAGCAGGATGTGCGGACTCTCCTGCCGGAGGAAGAGCGTCATCGGGATCTGCCCTCCGGTCGCTTCCACCCGGAACGCGGTGAAGGTGCCCGCCGGCACCACCACCTGCTCCGTGCCGGCGACGCGGAAGCTCCGCGCGCCCGCCCCACCCGACTGGGCGCTGAAGACGGGGAGGGTGATCGTCTTCCCCGCCTCGAGGTCAGCGGTGGCGAGCAGGTACTGCTCCATCCCCTCCAGCACCGTTCCCGCCGGAACCTCCGCATCGAAAGTCCGGTCTCCGCCCATCTGCGCCGGAAGGGTCGCGCTCCCCGTCACGCGTCCGTCGGCAAAGCCGAGTTCGCTCTCCATCTGCACCCCGCCCTGTGACGTGCTCTGCTGCGCCGAGATCGGGCGCAGATCGCCGGAAAAGCGGGCCTCGCTCCGCTGCGTGATCGGTCCCTGCAGCACGGAGGTGGCGAGCCACGCCTGCCCCTCCCGCACCAGCGTGGTGGTCAGCGTCCCCAGCGCGTTCCCCTGCACGTTGAACGCGTAGGTGAGGGTGGACGGCTGCAGCCGGGAGCCGTCGAAGCGCTCCGTGGAGGCACGCACCTCGAGATCCGCCGCCTGCAAAGGCTTCCCCCCCGTATCGAAGAGCGCGACCGGCGCCACCCGCCGCAGGCTCTCCGCGACCTTGCCGGCGTCCCCGACCACGATGATCGCGGCCTGCCCCGGGCGGATGTACTCGCGCGCGACCCGCTGCACGTCCGCCGCGGTCACGGCCTCGATCCGCTCGCGGTAGCGAAGCAGATCTTCCGTGGGAAGGCCGAGCAGCCGGGTCTGAGCCACCTGCGAGGCGATCTGCCCCGCGGTTTCGATGCGCAGGGGAAAGGAGCCTGTCAGGAAGCTCTTGGCGGACTCCATCTCCGCCGCCGGGACCGGCTCTTCCGCCACCCGCCGAAGCTGGCTCATCAACTCCACCAGCGCGCTGTCGGTCACCTCGGTACGCACCTCCGCGCTCGCCAGGTAATACCCCACGTTCCGGGGGCGGCTGAGCTGCGAATAGGCTCCGTACGTCCATCCCTTCTCCTCCCGCAGGATCAGGAAGAGACGGGAGTCGGTGCCGCCGCCCACCACCTTGTTGAGCACCTGAAGCGGGTAGAAGTCCGGGTTGTCCGGCCGGATTCCCACGTGCCCGACGAGAATGTTGGACTGTACGGAGCCGGGGCGGTGGATCAGCGTGACCTGTGCCGGACCACGCGCCGGCGGATCGGACAGGGCC
>JALZKG010000271.1 GCA_030859365.1 Gemmatimonadota bacterium | reverse complement strand
CTTCAGGACCGAACTGTCGAGCTCGTGAAGCGACGGGTCCGCTTCGGCGCCGACCATCGGCTCTTTTCCAGCTATCTGTTCCTGATCGTCGCCGTCGTGGCGACGCTCACACTGGGCGTGGGCTCCGCGCTCCGCACCCACCTCACCCGGAGCGCCGAGGAGGGGCTCCGGCGCGAGCTCGCCCTCGCGCTGGAGCTGCACCGAGCCCTGGCTCCCGCCGCCACGGACCCCGATCTCCTCGCCGATCGCATCGGCGCGCTGAGCGGCAGAAGAGTCTCGCTGATCGCCGCCGACGGGCGGGTGACGGGGGACTCGCGCTTCACGACGGAGCAGCTCGCCCAGCTCGAAAATCACGGCGACCGGCCGGAGATCCGCGAGGCGTGGGCCAGCCGGATGGGCCGGGCGCGGCGGCGGAGCCGCTCCACCGGCGCGGAGGAGCTTTACCTGGCCGCACCGGCGGGAGACGGCCGGGTGATCCGTCTATCGATTCCCCTGGTGGAGGTGGAGCGTGCCGTTGCACGCACGCAACGGGGGATCCTGGGGGTCGGTGCGGGGGCGCTGATCTTCGCGGCGCTCTTCTCCTGGGCGTTCAGCCGCGCCTTCACCCGTCGGCTGCGGGAGGTGAGCCTCGTTGCGCGCGCGATGGCCGGCGGAGACCTGTCGCGTCGCATCTTCAGCGACCGCGACGACGAACTGGGAGCGCTCGGCGCGGTGCTGAACACGCTCGCGGCGGAGCTCCAGCGCCATCTCGCCCAGCTCGAAGGGGAGCGTGCCGAGACGCAGGCGCTGATCGACACGATGTCGGAAGGGGTGCTCGCGGTGGCGCCGGACGGAACGGTGCGGCGCGCGAACCCTGCCGCGCGCCGTATCTTCTCGCTTCCGCCGGATCCCCGCGGTACCCCTCCGCAGGCTGTGGCGCGCCGCCCCGCCTTTCTTTCCTTCGTGAACCGCGCGCTCGGCGGCGCTCCCATCCCGCCCACCGAGTTGCAGTACGACCAGCACCATCTGTTCGCGACCGCGCAGCCGCTCGCCGCGGGAGGCGCGGTGCTCGTTTTTCTCGACGTGACGGAGCTGCGCCGGCTGGAAGACGTCCGCCGCGACTTTGTGGCGAACGCCTCCCACGAGCTGAAGACGCCGCTCACGGCCATCCGTGGGTACAGCGAAACGCTGCTCGACGAGGAGCTGCCCGCACCGCTCCGGAGACAGTTCGCCGAAACGGTCCGGGTGAACGCCGACCGGCTGCAGCGGATCGTGGACGACCTCCTCGACCTGTCGCGCATCGAGTCGGGCGGGTGGCGGGTGGAGCCGCGGCCGATCTCCGTGGTGGAGATGGCGTGGGAGGTGTGGGAGCCCTTTGCCGAGCGCGCCGTCGCCGCGGGCGTCGATTTCACCACCGAGGCCGCCGGCGGGGCGGAGACGGTGTACGCGGATCCGTCTGCCCTGCGCCAGATCCTGACCAACCTTTGCTCCAACGCGCTCCGCTACACCGGACGCGGCGGCCGGATCGCGGTGCGTGCGCGCCGCGACGACGGCGGGGCGTGCGTGGAGGTGGCGGACACGGGGAGCGGCATCCCGGCCGCGAGTCTGCCACGGATCTTCGAGCGCTTCTACCGGGTGGATGCCGCGCGAACCCGCGCCGAGGGGGGGACGGGGCTCGGCCTCGCCATCGTCCGGCACCTGGTGGAGCGTCACGGCGGACGGGTGGAGGCGCAGAGTGAGCTGGGACGGGGGACCACCGTCCGCTTCACCCTTCCGGCGGAGCCCTTGTGAGCGCCGCGGGTTGGTTGCCATTTCGTGACATCCGGGAGAGCGTTACCTTCGGACGCCTTTCAGTGCCCCGAAGCTTTCCCCTGAGAAATCATGCTCGCCGTTCGGAAGAATTTGGGTCGGGCGGTCTCGCTCGCCGCGATGTTTGTGCTGCCGGCGATCGCCGCCGTGCCCGCCGTCGATGCACAGGGCTCGGATTCCATTCCCACGCTGCGTGTGAACGCGAGCGAGATCACGATCGGCGGCCGGGTTCACACGCAGTTCAACACCACCACCGCCGATGGGGAGTCCCCCACCGAGTGGCTCCTCCGGCGGGTGCGGATCGCGGCTAAGGTGCGGATCAACGAACTGGTCAGCGGGCGGGTGGAGCCCGACTTCGCCGGGAGCGGGGTGTCGATCCGGGACGCGTTCCTGCGCCTGAGCTTCGCGCCCGCGGCGGAGCTCACGGTCGGGCAGGCATTCCGTCCCTTCGGGCTGCTCGCCCAGACATCGTCCACCCTGATCCTGCCGATCGAGCGCGGCGCCCGGATCCGCGGGGTATCCGCTCCCGAGCACGACAACCTGGTGGGAGGGCTGGAATACGCCGGACGCAACGTCGGCATCCAGCTCCGGGGCGCCCCCTCCGGCGCGCCGCTGGGGCTCGCCTATGGAGTGGGGGTGTTCGCGGGCCCGGACCGGAAGGAGGCGGGGAGCGCCGCCCGCGAGCAGTTCACCGCCCGCGTCACCATCGAACCGCTGCGTGGTGTCCGGTTGGGAGGCGGGTGGAGTAGCC
>JALZKG010000269.1 GCA_030859365.1 Gemmatimonadota bacterium | reverse complement strand
GGTACGCCCTCACCGCCTCTTCGGGGTTCATGTGCACCGGCTTCATGAACCAACGCGGATCGTACGCCCCTACGGGCATCAGCACCGCGTCGAAGGGGCCGGCACGCCCGCCGATCTCCCCGTACCCGGGAAACCACCCGCTGTCCCCGCCGAAGTAGACCCGCCGCCCCGCCGCGGTCCCAATCGCCCATGATGCCCACAGCTTCTGCTGCCGGTCCCAAGGGGTGCGGCTCGTCCAGTGCTGGGCGGGGAGGCAGGTCACCCGCAACGCCCCCGCTGGACCGGGCATCTCTGCCTCCTGCCACCAGTCCATCTCCGTCACCCGCCGCACCCCGCGACTCCGGAACCAGCCGCGGTAGCCGAGCGGAGCGAACCAGTGGACCCCCTCGCCAAAGCGGCGCTGGAGGCGGCGGACGGTCCCGTGGTCCAGGTGGTCGTAGTGGTCGTGCGACAGGAGCACCGCATCGATGGGGGGGAGCTGCTCCCACGGTACCCCGGGGGCGACGAAGCGCGCGGGCCCCATCCACTGCACGGGCGAGGCGCGCCGGCTCCAGTGCGGGTCGGTGAGCACGTTCATACCGCCGATCTGGATCAGGTAGGTGGCGTGCCCCACCCAGGTGATCCGCAACTCGTCCGGCGCGGCGCGCGGGTGGGCGATCCGGTGGGGGACGATGGGGAGGGCGCCCGGCGGGGGGAGCGGAGGGAGTCCGTTTTCGCGCCGCTCCCGCTGCCAGCGCAGAAAGCCGCCCTCCTGCCGCTCCGCGGTCGGCCACGGGTTCAGAAAGCCGCCGTCCGGATCGTGGTGCGGCGGGCGGGGACCGGTCACGGCAGCGGAGCCGGAGGGGCGTGGAATCGCGCAGCGGGCCAGGCCGCCGGCTGTGGCGAGCGCGGCGGCGACCCCGGCGCCGCGGGTGAGAAAGCCGCGCCGGTTCATGGAGCGGAGCCCTCCACCATCCCCCGCACCCGCTCCGGGATCAGCGCCGCTCCCGGCAGCTTGTTCCACCAGCGCCGCGGCATTTCCGAGCACATGGCGCGGATCGGCAGCCGGGCGGGGTCGACGAGGTGGTGCGAAGCGGTGGGCGAAACAGGGGGTGGCGCGTCCGCCATCGTTCTCCTTGCAGACTGGTGGCGCCGCCCTACGGGCGATCCGCCGGCGATGCGGTCTTCCGCGTGTCCCGAGCGCCGAGTTCCGCGATGTTCACGCTGAGGATGATCGAAAGAAGTTCGCGCGCCGAGTCTTCGGAAAACACCCGAGGTGCCGGGATGACGCGTGCCAGCAGTGACAGGTTTTTCACCTGACCGCGTGCCGCCTGCATCACGTAGGTGGGCGCATCTTGTGGAATGCGCGAGAGATCGTCTCGCCCGGTGATGAGGACCCGGAGATTCCCCGCACCAGGTACGGATGCGAACATCCCGGCCAGCTTGCCCTCGAAGCGCGGATCCTTGGCGACAAAGTACACGGGTCCCTGCTCCAGCAGGCGCGCGGTCTCCGCTAGAAACTCCGCGCGAAGGGAGATCGCGATCCACCGCTTTCCGAGGCGCTCCGCCAGCCGTTGTACCTCGGCGGCGTGGTAGCGAGTGGTGACCAACAGGTCTGCCCGCTGGATCTGCTCCGGGAGCGCGGCGGAGCGGAGCGTCTCGATGTCGCTCCGGCTCGTCTCCAGCCCATAGTCCTTTTCCAGTTCCGCGCAGAGACCCGTGATCTGATCCTCGTTGCACTCGATGCATGCGGCTCGAAGGCGAACGGTCCGCAGACATCGGTGGACCCGTTCCGGAAATTCGATCGGGGGCACGCCGCGCGCGAGCGCCTCGATCAGCACACCCTGCACCCACTTGGCCATCTGCGGGAGCATCTCCCCCGTGGCGACAGCCGTATGCCCGACGAACGCCCCGGATCGTGATCGCACCTCAACCAGACCTTCCGCTTCGAGCTGCCGGTACGCGGCGAGGATGACGCGTGGATCCGCGCTCAACTCGGATGCCAGGCTGCGCAGGCTCGGGAGCCGGGCGCCTGGCCTGAGCATACCGAGATGGAGACCCGCGACGACGCGCTGCCGCAAGAGCTGGGCGATCTCACCGCGGCGCTGGGGCATGGATGGGGTCTCCTTTCAGGGTTCGGGCGGGAAAAATAGCGGACAAACACCAGATTGAATACGCTCAGCAGCCGGATGCAACAGAGCATCGCTTGATTGCTCCATCTGTTGCATCTCGCGTTGCAACAGATTGGCGTGACCCTTGCACGGGTTTCTCACCTCATCATCCGTTCGACACCCATGACTTGGTGGAGGAAACAAATGGAAAATCGCCAGTGGCGAAAAGAGGCAAGCGTCTGGAGCCTGGGGCTAGGTGTCCTGCTCGCGCTCGGGTGCGCCCCGGGCGGAGCCATGCCGGGCGGGGCCGTCAGTTCGATGGGCGCGATGCAGATGGATCAGGCTTCCGTCCAGCAGAGGATGGCCGCGTGGCACCCGGCCTCGCAGGAGGCCGCAACGTTCATGATGGACAAGTACGGCCCCCCCGCATCCATGACGGGCGACATGATGGTCTGGGACAGGACCGGGCCGTGGAAGCGGACCATCGTCTACCGGGAGGCGGTCCAGCACGACTTTCCGATGCCGCACCCCGACGTGATGGAGCAGTTCATCGACTACCGCATGCCGCCCGAGATGTTCGACGAGATCGCCATGTACGACGGCAGCGTCATCCTGGAGCGCACCAAGGGGGAGATGTCGGCGAGGTGCGACAAGGAGGGGGCGAACTTCCTGGCCGTGAATCTGGCCCATGAGATCGCCACGGGGAAGCGCACCGTCGAGGATGCGCGCCGGACGTACGGGGAGCAGATCAAGGCCATGAAAGCGGGTCAGCCGACACCGTACACGCAGGGGCTCGTGTTTACTCCGCCTCCGAGCGGGAACGATCCTGGCCGCGCGATCATGTAGCGTTTCGGGCGATCCCGATCGGATCGGGATCGCCCGTGGAGCAGTTCAGGCGGAGCCGGTCACGCCCCCCATGATCGGCAGGACCACACCCGTGACGTAGCTGGAGCAGACCGGTGACGCCAAAAAAACGTACGCCGGCGCCAGCTCTTCCGGCTGGGCGGGGCGCTTCATGTCCGTGCCGATCCCGAACGTCCTCACCTTTTCCGAGGGCTGGTCTGCCGGGTTCAGCGGCGTCCAAACGGGCCCCGGCGCTACGGCGTTCACCCGGATCCCCCGGTCGGCCACGTTGGTGGCCAGCGCCCTGGTGAAGGCGTGAATCGCGCCCTTGGTAGCCGAGTAGTCCAGCAGTACCGGCTGACCGAACAGTCCCGTCTCCGAGCCGCTGTTGATGATGCAGCTCCCGGGCTTCAGGTGCGGGAGCGCGGCTCGCGCCATGTGGATGTAGCCGTAGATGTTGGTCCGCATGGTCATGTCGAGGTGCTCGTCGCTCAACTCGTCCAGCGACTGCACGTGCAGCTGGAAGGCCGCGTTGTTGACGAGGATGTCGAGCTTGCCGAACTCGCGGACGGTCTGCTCGACCGCCGCGTCGCAGAAGCGGGAGTCCCGGACGTCGCCGGAGATCAGCAGACAGCGGCGTCCCTCCCCTTCCACGGCTCGGCGGGTTTCCTCGGCGTCCTCGTGCTCGCTCAGGTAGGCGACGGCCACGTCCGCGCCCTCGCGGGCAAAGAGCACCGCCACGGCACGGCCGATCCCGGAATCGGCCCCCGTGATCAGCGCCACCCGGTCCTGGAGCTTTTCCGAGCCCTTGTAGTCGGGTGCGCGATAGTGCGGAGCTGGATCCAGATCGGCTTCGCGACCGGGCTTCTCCAGGTGCTGTTCGGGAAGTGGGTTCTCCGGATGCTGGCGCGGACCCGCTTGAACCGCCTGAGACTTTTCTTCTTCTTCGCCCGGCTGTTCGCGCTCCGCCTCTCGCTGATCCATCTGCGTCTGGATCCGGCGCTGCTCCTCCGCGGTTCGCTCCGCCGCCTCGCGGAAGCGCTGCATCCCACCCTCGTTCATGTTTGCTTCCTCCCGTCTCGGTCCGTGGGACTCGTGCTCAGCTTCGCGAGCCGGAGCCCGCTCCCTGCCCGCCGCCACTCCCCGCGACCACCCGGATGGGAACGGGGTTGGGGATGCTCACGTCCTGCCGCTGCGTTCGGTTCTCGCGTGCGCCGCGGTACCAGGCTTCATCGCGTCCCGCGCCACCCGCCTCCATCACCTGCCGAGCCAGATCCACGGCCACCTCGTTGGCGACGCGGATGGATCCGTGCGACACCGCCTTGCCCAGCGACGCCGGCTCGTTGGTGCCGTGCACGGTGCGCGGTGCATCGTACACCAGCTGCGCGAGCCCCAGCGGGTTCTCCGGGTCTCCCGGCTCCTTCACCTCCTCGTCCTCCGCCCACTCCTCCTCGGGCGGAATCCAGCGCGGGTTCCAGATCACCTGCCCGATGGTCCACTCGCCGGTCTGCGTGGGCCACTCTTCGCTCCCCACCGCAACGGGGTGCGTGCCCACCCGCTGGCCGTCGCGGTACACGTAGAGCTCGCGGGCTGCCAGGTTCACCTCCAGCCGCAGGTTCGGAGGCGCCTGGGGCTGCGGCTGCGCGGTCTGGGGCTGTGCAGTCTGGGTG
>JALZKG010000247.1 GCA_030859365.1 Gemmatimonadota bacterium | reverse complement strand
GCCCCGTTCGGCTCCCTACCGCCCGCGCAGACTGCGCAGCAGCGGGTAGGGGTTCAGGTTGTGCCCTTCCCACCAGCGCCTCGCGTCCGCGAGGATCGCCACCGAGAAGTGCAGGTGGTAGTCGCCGGACTGGGCGTTTCCGGTGTCGCCCACGTAGCCGATCACCTGCCCCGCCTGGAGGGTGTCGCCCTCGGCGAGCCCCTCCGCATAACGGTCGAGGTGCGCGTAATAGTAGCGCGTGTCCCCATCTAGGCCGAGCTGGTAGAGGGAGAAGCCGCCGCGGCGCCCGGAGTGGAGGCGGACGATGGTGCCGGCGGCGGCGGCGAGCACCGGGGTGCCGCGCGGGGCGTGGATGTCGATGGCGTGGTGGACGCGCCCTTCGGAGCGGGCCGCGTGAAAGGTGTCGCGAAGCTGGGAGGGGCTCACTCCCTCGACCGGGATGGTCAGCAGGGGCGCGGGGAGGATGGCCGGGGATGGGGCCGGGACCGGCGCCGCCGGAGCGGCCTGCAGCGAGGTCAGCTGAATGCGGGCTGCCTGGGCCGAGGCCGGCGCGGGGAAGAGCAGGGCGAGGAGCGCCAGGAGGAGGCGTGCCCGGCGCCGCGCGGGGAGCGCGACGCCGGAGCCGGAGGAGGGAGGGGGTGCAGCGGGGAGGGTGGGGGCGGGACAAGCGATGCGGCTGACTGGCCGGCTGGCGGAGGGGTGCATGGGCAGACCCTTCTTCGGCGGCCCGACTGGCGTGGCGAGTGGATCTCGCGGTAGCCTCGTGGCTTTGCGTCCCCGCCTTTCGACGGGTTTGCCGTTGTCGGAATGTGCCCGGCACGTGCAGCCGGGGGTGGGGCCGGCTAACCGTCGCCGGCTGTCTGTCGTAAAGGCGAGAAGCGGTCCGCGATCGGCAAATCCGCCCTATCTCCCTGAGAAATCATCGCTTACCGAGAGGCGACCCCGGGGGTGCGGGGCCGCTGCGTTGCTGCATCCTGCGAGATCCCCTGCACTTTGCCAGGCCGACCAGAGGCATGGGGCTCAGTTCCGCGCGGTCGTGTAGCGGAAGCGCTGCACCGCCTCGCGGCTCTCGATCGGGTGCACCGGCCGCTCCGGGTGCGAGCCCTCCAGCGGATCCCGGTCGAAGCGCAGGTTGGCGATCAGGAGCGCCCCGCTCTCCACCAGGCGGGAGGCGGTCGGGCTGTGGTGTGCGGCTACGTGGCAGCGCCCCCCGAGCAGGTAGATGCCCGCTCCGCCGGCACAGCCGCCGGTCCATGCGAAGCTGACGACCTGATCCTCGTGACGAGTCGAATCGGAGCTCATCTGCGGCCGGGCAATGCGGGGGACGGTGAAACAAGATTCCGGAGATACCCTCAGTCATCCACGTACGTTTCAAAGAAGCCCGGCAGGACGCCGATCTCCCGCCCCCGCTCCTCCACCCGTGCCGCGCCGCGCATCTGCACGAAGCGGGGGCGCGTCCTGCCGCCGGTATCGGTGACGTGCACCGCCTGCACGTCGACCCTGACATGAAACCCCGCGCGCCGGTCCTCCCACTCCATACGTCGAGGCACCCGCACCGCGCGGCCATCGGCCTGCACCGTCTGCATCTCGATGTACCGCAGCGGACCCGGGCGGAGCACGGCGCGCACCCCGCGACCGTCCACAAGGTAGGCGAAGAGCCCCTGCGTCGCCGTTTTTTCGCCGCGCACCACGCCGTACAGGAGCGACAGCGTTTCGTCGGACGCCGCGCCCCACTCCCAGGTCACGTCGCGCCACACCCCCCAGTTGTGGTCGTGGTACCCCTGCGCGCCGCGCACGGCTTCGCAGCGCGGCGTGCAGACGGTCCCCTCGGCACGCGCGAAGAGCGCCGGCGCGACGTAGCCGGAGACCAGCGCGGTGCCGCCGAGATCGGTGGGCGGGAAGTAGCGGCGCGGAGCGGGGGTGAAGCGGAGGTCCACCCGCGTGTTCCCCGCCGCCGCGACGACGCGGTAGCGCTCCCCCTCCAGCCGCACGGATGCCTCGTCGCCGAAGCGCAGGTCGGGCGAGGCGGTGTCGAAGCGCACCTCCCTGTCGGCGAAGTCGCGCGTGAGCGAGCGGTGCCTGCCGTCCGCCTCCCGCACCGTGAGCAGCACCCGGCCGCCCCACTCCCCCGGTACTCCCACGCGGCCACCCACCAGAAGGGTCACGTAGAGCCACCGCTGTGCATCGAGCACCACGTTGAAGTAGTGCCACTCCGCCCAGGTGGAGTCCCGTGCCGCCTCGCCACCGGGGAGGTGGAAGCGGTCGATCTCGCGCAGCAGCTCCGCCGGCGTCGGCTGCGTCCAGCGGCGGTCCGCCTCGCTGTCCACCCAGCGCCCGGCGAGCAGCCGCGGGGCGGCAGCGGCGGCGCGCGCCCGGCTGGGAATCTCACCCGAGGCGATGGCCGTCCAGCGCCCTTCCCCGGCGGAGATCTCCACCTGCCGGGCGTCCAGCACCGGGGACGCGGAGGCGATGCCGAAGTCCTCCCGCCCGCGCGGCGACTCCAGCACGTTGCGATGAATGAAGCGCGCCTGGTCGATCCCCAGGAAGAGCGACGACACCCCGCCCGCCTTGAGTTGCTCGGTGCTGATGCCGGCGGGGACGAGCACCACGTCGCCGCCGCCCACCAGCGCCCGGTCGCGCGACTGCTCCAGCATCGCTTCCCCGACTGCGAGGAGCACCACCATCACCGCCACCCCCAGCGCGTAGCCTCCCAGGAGGAAGAGGGCGCGTCCGGGGCGGTGGCGCAGCTCGGCCAGCGCGAGGCGGAGGATCACCCCGCCGCCCGGTCGAGGACCACCCGTCCGTCCGCCATCTCGACGATGCGGCGCGCGCGGGCGGCAACCGCCGGGTCGTGGGTGACCACCAGCAGGGTGGTGCCGCTCGCGTTCAGGCGCTCGAACAGGTCGATGACCTCCGCCCCGGTTCGCCGGTCCAGCTCGCCGGTGGGCTCGTCGGCGAGCACCAGGCGAGGGCGGTTGGCGAGCGCCCGGGCGATGGCGACGCGCTGCTGCTCGCCGCCGGACAGGTGCGGCGGACGGTGTCGCGTACGGTGCCCGAGGCCGACGAAGTCCAGCAGCTCGCGGGCGCGCTCCCGACGCTCCCGCTTCGGGATCCCCGCCTCGGCCATGGGAAGCTCCACGTTTTCCGCCGCGCTCAGCGTTGCGAGCAGGTGGAAGCGCTGGAAGACGAAGCCGATCCCCCGCAGCCGCAGCCGTGAGCGGGCCGCTTCGCCGAGCGTGTGCAGCGGCTCCCCCAGCAGCTCCACCGTTCCGGAGGTGGGAGGATCGACCCCGGCGAGCACGTTCAGCAGCGAGCTCTTCCCGCACCCCGAGGGCCCGACGACCGCGACGAACTCCCCTGCTCGCACCTCCAGGTCGACCCCGCGCAACGCGTGCACCGCGTCCCCCTGGTACGGGTACTCCTTGACGATGCCCTCGGCGCGGATGACGCGCTGACCGGGCGCCGGTATCGTCACTCCGCCTCCTCCCGCAGCGCGCGACCCAGCGGCACCCGCAGCGCCGCGGCGCCGGGGAGGCATCCGGCGAGCGCTCCCACCGCCACCACCGTCGCGAAGGCAAGCAGCACACGGGGGGTGTCCCAGTGGAAGAAGGTGACGTTCGCCGGCAGCCCGGGAAAGGCGAGGAGGATGCGGTCGAGCCGCCCCGCCATCCACAGCCCCAGGGGGAGGCCGAGGGCGCAGCCGGCGAGCGCCAGGGCAAGCCCCTCCGCCACCACGCCGGCGAGGATCCGCGCGCGGCGGACGCCGAGGGCGCGCAGCGTCGCGATCTCCCCCCAGCGCTCCCGGACGCCGATGGTGACGATGGTGGCGACCAGCAGCGCCGTGACCACCAGCGCGATGCTCCCCAGGATGGTGGCAAGCTGGCGGAAGTACAGCAGCCGCCGGTCCGTTTC
>JALZKG010000244.1 GCA_030859365.1 Gemmatimonadota bacterium | reverse complement strand
CAGCATCTTCTCCGCCAGGGCGACGTTCTCCGCGGAGCGCTCCTCCTCGTCGGGGACCACGGTGAGGGGGAAGAGCGGCTCGGTGGAGCCCGGCTCGCGGATCACCAGCGCCAGGTCGAGCAGGGCGTTGGCCGTGGCGGGGTTTGCCATCGGGACCAGGATGCGCTGCGGCGCTGCCTCCGGATCGAGCGGCCGGCGCTCCTCCCGCAGCGCCATGCGACGGCCGAACTTCTCCACCACGTAGGGGCCGACGATGCACGTCACCAGGATCATCAGGATGGAGCCGTTCAGCACCGCATCGTCGAAGAGCCCCACCTCGTAGCCCACCAGCGTCGCGGCGAGCGTCGCGGCGGCCTGCGGCACCGACAGGCCGAAGATCATCCACCCCTCCTCCGGCGAGAAGCGGTAGATCCGCTGCGTCACCCGGGCGGCGAGCCATTTGGTGAGCGTCACCGTGACGGTCATCGCGATCATCACCCGCCACGCATCCACCCCGCCGAAGAGGACCCGCACGTCCACCAGCATCCCCACCGAAAGGAGGAAGAAGGGGATGAAGACGGCCTCGCCCACGAAGTGGATCCGGTTGGTGAGCGGCCCGTGCTCCGGGATGAGCGGGTTGAGCGCCAGCCCGACCAGGAACGCTCCGACGATGGCCTCGACCCCCGCCACCTCCGCCAGAAAGGCGCCGGTGAAGAGCGCCGCCAGGATGAACACGTATTCCGCGATACCGCCGGTGCGTCCGCGTCGGAAGAACCAGCGGCCCAGGCGCGGCAGCCCCCACAGCACCGCCGCCAGGTACACCGCGAGGAGGACGACCAGTCGCACCCAGAAGAGGGCGTCCAGCGTCCCCCGTGTGGACGCGGCGATCACCGCAAGCACCAGGAGCGCCGCGGTATCCGTGATGATGGTGCCCCCGACGGCGGTGGTGACCGCGCCGTTCTTCGAGATCCCGAACCGGATGGCGATGGGGTACGCCAGCAGCGTGTGCGAGGCGAACATGCTGGCCAGCAGGATCGCCGCCGGCCAGCCGTACCCGAGCAGCCGCCCCACCGCGGTCCCGACGAGCTGGGGGATGAAGAAGGTGAGCGCGCCGAAGACCAGGCTGCGGTTCCGATAGCGTCGGAAGCCGTGCAGATCGATCTCCACGCCGGCAAGGAACATCAGGTAGAGCAGCCCCACCGTGCCCAGGAGCACGATGGTCTGGTCGCGCGCCAGCAGATTGAGTGCGTTGGGGCCCACGATCGCCCCCGCCAGGATCAGCCCGATCAGCCCCGGCACCCGCAGCCGCTGCATCAGGAGCGGCGCGAGCAGAAAGATCACCATGGCGATGGCGACGATCTGCGTGGGCGCGGTGACCGGAAGCGACCAGGGCACGGCGGCCAGGAGCGGCGTCACCGGCTCACCCCCCCTTCGCCTTCCAACCGAGCACCCCCCGCACCGCGCTCCACCCGTAGCGCGGAAGGCCGAGCGCCAGCCCGAGCGCCAGCCCAATCCCCAGGGTGAAGACGCGCCAGGCGAAGAGCACCGGGGCCACCCCTGCCCCCATGTCCCCCGCCGCTCCCCCGGCGACGGCAAGCTCCACCGCTCCGGCTCCAGCGGGGATCGGGATGAAGAGCTGCCCGTACAGCAGCGCGAACGACCCCGTCGCGAGCACGGCCAGGGGCGGGGGCTCCGGGAGCGTCTGCGCGAGAACGGGGAGCACCGCCATGCGGCTCCCCACGCTCAGCAGCGCGAGCGGCGTGCTGAGGAGGAGCGGCCCGCGGCTCGCGCGGCCCACCTCCTCCAGCATCTGGCGCAGCGCCCGCCCCGCCCGATTGTGCGAGGCGGTGCCGCGCCGCACCATCCACACGGCGAGCGCGCTGAGCACCGCCAGCAGAGCCACCCAGGGGAGCGCGTCGCGCAGCGTGGCCAGGACCCCGGGGCCAACGCTCGTCCACCACTCCGGGGCGAAGCCGATGGCGACCCAGAGGGCGATCAGCACCACCACCCCGTAGTAGCTCGCCGCCTCCACCGCGAGCACGGCGACGCTCGCCGCCCCGGACAGCCCGGCGTGCATCAGCCCGACCAGGCGTGCGGGCTGGCCCGCGATGCGCAGGGGCGTGACCGCCGCCGCCGCGTCCCCGAAGACGTTGAGCACGAAGACGTCCCCGAATCCGATCGGGTGTCCGGCACCTCGCGCGAAGAGAAAGAAGCGCCCCGCCCGCGCGACCAGGTCGACGCCGATCAGGAGCGCGCAGGCGGCGTATGCGACGAGCGGACTCACCCGGCGCCGGCGATGGGTCCGGACCGGATGAGTGGCGTGGAGGGCAAGCGGTGGGAAGAACGCCGCTACGCGACGGAGGGGACGCGGTCCACCTGCTCGGCGGCGCGCTCCCAGAGCGAGCGTAGCTCGGTGAAGAGGGGGCGGAGGGGGATGGCGTCGTCGCCGATCCGGACCGTCATCGCGTGCAGGTCGAGCGACTGGCGGCAGTCCTGCCGGTCGAAGCGGATCGCCACCCCCAGCGGCGCGATCTGGTCGGAGGCGAGCAGCGACCCCTCGTCCACCCCCAGGCTTTCGCGAAGCTGCTGCGCGACGCCGACCACGAGGTGGTCGGTGATGCGGCGCCCGCCCGGCCACAGGTGGTGCGACATGGTGAGGCAGGAGG
>JALZKG010000215.1 GCA_030859365.1 Gemmatimonadota bacterium | reverse complement strand
GCTCAGCTTCCCGGAGGAGCTTCCGCCGCTACCTCCACCGCTCGCTTGCCGCTTAGCCTGCCACGGTTCAGCCGCCCCGCTGCCGACGCGGGATACGCCACCGTGCCCGGGTCACCGTCCGACACGTAGCGCTTGGACGGATCGCGCTCGTACGCCGCCAGCTGCCGCTCCAGTGCTCCGGGCGCGACGATGAAGCGGTTGATGGAGCGCGGATCGAAGCGAGTATCCCAGGGGGATACGCTGGGGCCGCCCGACACCTCGAGCACCGCGTTGTAACCGTAGCGCTTCCCGTCCCGGTAGGTGCCGCTCCACGCGAGGGAGCGGTTCTTAGGCCACATCCCGAGCGGCAGGGCGTGGGTGACGATCTCATAGTCGGCCGGCAGGTACGCCGTGATCGAATCCTCACCTACGCCGAGCCATTCCTGCACCTGTGCGTCGTCCCGTGCGCGATCGAGTCGCGCATGGTAGAGAGTGTGATTGCAGATCTCGTGGCGGTTCTGCACCAGGTACTCCATCTTTCGACGGATGTCCGCTTCCCGCTCCGCACGCGGCATTTCACGGGTGGGCTTTGCCCCGAAGAAGTTGGACGGGTGGTCCGCGGCGGGGAGGACGCACCAGACGGCCCCGTGGTGCCATTCGGGGTTCTGCCGCTGGAAGGCATCCCACATGCCGGCCATGGTGTTGGGGTCGATGGAGCCGTCTTCCCGGTAGTAGAACTGACCGCGCGAGGAATCGTCGATGGTGAACACCACCGGCGTGGTTCCGGCCGGGACGTCGATGTTTCCCTCCACCACCTGACGCATGGTGACGGGACGATACCCTTTGGCGTAGAGGGTTTCCAGATCCTTCTGGAAGTTGGCGCGCGAGCGGACCCACTCACCCTCGTTGTCGCCGATACGGTGGTACTCCAGCACCATGATCTCTCCCAGCTCGTTCGCCGGGAGGCCGGAGGCTGGTCCCTGCGCCACCTGCGGTGCCGCCGCCACGGAGGCGGCGGTGGAGCTGTCTGCGGCGGCGGTCTGCCCCGGAGACGGAGGCGCCGCCGCGCCGGTACCCTGCTCCTCGCCACAGGCGGCGAGGAGGAGCGCGAATGGCAGGAGGAGGACGGAAAGGGGCCGGACGCGGTTGTGGTTCATGCAGCTTTCAACGTGCAGGGTGGATCGGGGAACGAGTGTGAAGCCAGCGGACGGCTTCCCTTCCGGTGACCGGGCGTGCAAGACACATGCTATTTGCGCATGGGGCGCTTCCGCTCCTCTCCGGGCTTTCGCGGGCCGTCGCCGCCGGCTTCCCGCGCCGGCGCCAGACGTGGGAGCAGAGTACGGGCGAGGTGTGCAAGGGTGCGCTGGTGAACGGCGCGTGCACGTCCCGCCGGGACCTCCAGCCGGCTCAGATACAGCTCCACGCTCTGCGGTGGCGAAGCGTCGTCGGCGAGCAGATCCACGAAGCGCAGCGCCTGCTCCATGTGCGCCAGGGTCAGCACCTCCTCCGCACGCGCCGCGAAGAGCTCCATCCACAGCTCTTCTTCCGCGCTTCGGCGCAGCCGGCGGCGGACGAACCGCACCGCTCCCAAGGGGGTGATGTAGCGCCAGTCGAACCCCCAGCCGCGGGGGCGTTCGCGCGCCAGATCCCCCGCCCACTCAGGATCGCCCAGCAGCACGAGGGCACGGGTGCGGACCATCTCCTCGGCGTCACCCACCAGCCCCATGATCTCCAGGTACTGGTCGACGGCCTCGTCGAAGGGCATGCGCGGCGCGAGAACGCCGACCAGATCGAGCGCCTGCTCGGCGTGCGTTTCCGCGAGCGCCTCCCGCGCGGACGCCTCGACGAGATCCAGACGGCGACGGAGCGTCGGGGGGAGGCGCTGAAGCCAGAGCGGCAGGGAGGATGCCATCGGACGGCGTGGAGGTTGGGGTGCGAGCGTCGCACGCGCGGCGATTGCTCCGCTCGAACGGCCGGGGTTATCTTGCGACCGGCCCCAAGTATGGGGTGCTAGGGCCGCGCGGACAACTCCCGCGCCGTCGATGAGCGCCGATGCGCTCGCCCCGAGCAGAGGAAGGCAAGGATGGCACTTTCGCGGAGCTCCTCGTGGAAGGAGCACCGGCTGGCGAACCGGCTGGAGTGCGACGGCACCGAGTACAGCGTGGACCTGGTGGCTCGCAAGGCTACCGGGGTAGAAGGCTGGAAGATGACGCTGGTCTTTCTCCCCCGTGAAGGCGGGGACGAGGTCAAGAGCGAGCTTTCCAACGCCGCCTCCACCGCCGAGGTGCGCCGCCGCGTTACCGAACTGGACGGAGCCGACGACCGGCTCCGCGAGCTGTGCCGGCGGGCACGCGCCGGGACGGCGGCATGAACTCGGCGGCCACGGCGGCGGCCGATTCCCCCCTCGCGGCGGAAACGGAGGCGGCGGGTGGCGTCTTCACGGAGGTCGCCGGGCGCAGGATACCGCGCCACTTCGGGGATGAAGGGGCGGAGTACCGCGCCACGCGGGAAGGGGCCGGCATCGCGGACCGGGCGGACCGGGCGCAGATCCGCCTGTGGGGCAAGGACCCGGTCCGCATGGTCCAGGGGCTGATCAGCAACGATCTGGCGGGCGCTCCGGCCAACCGCGCCGTGTACGCGGCGCTGCTGACGCCGAAGGGACGGATGCTCGCGGATCTGCGTGCTTTCCGCCGGGAGGGGGCCGACGGGGTGGAGGTGGTGCTCGACCTCCCGGTGGAGGCGCTCGCCGGCACGGTCGACCACCTCCGCAAGTACGTTCCCCCGATGTTCGCCCGCTGGGCCGATGCGACGGGAGAGACCGGCCTGCTCGGGGTGTACGGCCCGGCTGCCGCCGCGCTGCTGGGGGAGCTGGTCGGCACCGCTGTTCCGCTGCTGCGGGAGGACGAGCTGTGGGAGGGAACGGTGCGGGGGCTCCAGGTGCAGCTGCTCGGCACCCGAGAGTTCGGCGGGGAACCGGGCTTCGACCTTTTCGCGCCCGCGGCGCTCCTTCCGACGCTGTGGGCGACCCTGCTCGCCGGCGCGGAGGGAGCACGGCCCGTCGGCCGGGGCGCGCTGGAAACGCTCCGCGTCGAAGCGGGTCGCCCCCGCTACGGGGCCGACCTGTCCGAAGAAACGATCCCGACCGAGGCGTGGGAGTCCACTGGACTCATGGAGCGCGGCGTGTCGTTCTCCAAGGGGTGCTACACCGGGCAGGAGGTGATCGTCCGCATCGCCCATCGGGGGCACGTGAACCGCCACCTGCGCGGGCTGCTCCTCGGAGACTCCCCGGCGCCGGTGCCCCGGACGCCGGTGCACCACCCCGATACGGGGAAGGAGGTGGGGTGGATCACCAGCGTGGCCACCTCTCCGCGCCTGGGGCGGACGATCGCGCTCGGCTACCTGCGGCGTGAGCTCGGCCCGGGGGACGCGGCGCGCGTCGGCGGTGCGGAGGGAGACGCCGCGGTGGTGTCGGAGCTGCCCTTCCCCGGGACGGAGCCCGGTTGAGGGCGGAGAACCGCGCGGCGCTCAGCGGCAAAGCTCCGGAAGCTGCAGCGCCATCTCTCCCGGGCGCAGCGCCCCGCCCCGGAGTCCCTCGCCCCACTCGATGGCCCGCACGCTGAGCCGCAGGTCGTCCTCGTCGCCGGGCTCGTAGTCCCCCGCGTGGGCGATAGCGACGCGGGCGCTCTCCCCCCCGAAGCGGGCAGCCACCAGAAAGACGGAGACCAAGTGACCCGGCTGGTGATTGCCTCCCTCCGGGTAGCGCTGCGCGTCGTCGTACTCGGAGCGGAAGCCGCCGTGCCCGGCGTAGAAGTAGCGCTGGTTCCACCGTCCCTCCCGCAACCCGGCCTCCAGCTCGAACGGGTTCCCGGTGCCACCGACGAACTCGTCCTGAAGAGAGCCGAGAAAGGCGGCCGTATCCGCCGGATGCCGCTCGGCCACCCGCGCGATCTCGCGCACCATCCGCTGGCAGACCGTCGGCTGCCGCGGAAGGCCGCGGATCAGCGCCGCGAGGCGCAGAGAATCACTCCGCAGCTCAGAGCGAGTGGCGAGGGCTTCCGCCGCGCTCGCCACCGCCGCGGTTCGCTCCGCGGCGGGAGGTGTGGCGGGCTGGCAGCCGAGCACGCCGGCCAACAAGATCGGAAGGGTGGAACGAAGGCGTCGCATGGGCACGGACTCAGGGCAAGCACGGGACCACGCGTTTCAGCACGCGCCCATCTCCACCGCCGTACGAACGGTCGCGACGTGGATCTCGACCGTGTCCTCCGTGTCGCGGGCGTAGCCCCCCGCCATGGCGACGGCGACCGGAACGCCTGCGGCACGGCAGATCTCCAGCACCAGGCGATCGCGGGCCGCCAGCCCCTGCTTGCTGAGGGCGAGCCGTCCGAAGCGGTCGTCGTGGAAGGGGTCCGCCCCGGCCAGGTAGAAGACCAGATCGGGACGGAACTCTTCGACGGTCGCGGGGAGGTTCACCTCCAGCGCGGAGAAAAAGGCATCGTCCCCCGCCCCGTCGGGAAGCTCCACGTCGCGGGTGCTCCGCTCCCGGCGGAAGGGGTAGTTCTTCGCACCGTGGATGCTGAAGGTGAAGACCGACGGGTCCGCCGCGAAGATGGCCGCCGTCCCATTCCCCTGGTGCACGTCGCAGTCCACGGTCGCCGCGCGGCGGATGCGGCCTGCGCGCTGCAGCACGCGAATGGCCACAGCCGCGTCGTTGAAGACGCAGAAGCCCTCCCCGTGCGCGCGGAAGGCGTGGTGCGTCCCTCCCGCGAGGTTGACCGCCACGCCCCAGCCGCCCTCGGCCGCCGCGTCGAGGGCGGCACGTCCCGCGGCGATCGAAGCCCCGGCCGAGCGGCGGGAGCGCTCCACCATCTCCGGGCTCCAGGGAAAGCCGATCCGCCGCTGCTCCTGGGCGGAGAGCAACCCATCGCGGACCCGCGCCAGGTACTCCTCCTGGTGCACCTCAGCCAGTTCGCTCCACGAGGCGGCGGGCGGCTCGTGAAGGTCTTCCGGACCCAGCACCCCTTCGGCGAGGCAGCGCTCCCGGAGGCGGCGGTACTTGTCCATGGGGAACCGGTGCCCCGGAGGAAGTGGGAGCACGAAGCGGTCGGTGTAGAAGGCGCGCACCGGGGCTACGGAATCCCGGTCACCTTGTGCGTCTGCACCGACAGGCGCCACGGAGGGCCGAGCTCCATCACCGCCCGGATCGCCTCCTGGTAGTTCGGCCCACCCCGCTCCGGCAGGTCGATGGGCTGCAGGTAGTAGTGCTCGAAGCGGGTGCCGTGGGCGATGCGCCGCACCGCCGCCACGTCGGGGGTGATCCCCTCGGTGTGACTGCCGGTGAAGAGCAGCTTCAGCTCGCTCCCCTCGCGCTGAACGAACTCCGGCTGCTTGGGGGAGACGGTGAGCCAGTCCACCAGCGCGCGGTCGACCGGGCGGGAGCCGTTGGATTCCATGGATACCCGGTACCCCCGCGCCCGCGCGCGTTCGGCGAGAGCGGCGTCCCACTGCAGACTTGGCTCGCCGCCGGTCACCACCAGGAGCAGCCCCTGCCGCTCCGCGCCGAATCCGGCCGCCGCCCGCTGCCGCACCAGCTCCAGCGTGTCGTCGGCGTCCAGCGTGTGCTCCGCCCGAGCCCAGTCGGTGTCGCACCAGGGGCAGACGGCGTAGCCGAGGTTGCAACCGGCAAAGCGGAGAAACACCGCCGGGCTCCCCGCCTGTGCCCCCTCCCCCTGAAGGGTCGGGAACACCTCCTTGATCGCGTACTTCTTCATCACTCCCCCCGGTTCGTCGGATCCTCGCGCCGGCCCATACCCCGGCGCAGGGGCCAGGCTCCGCGCAACCTGTCCTGGCGAGGTGGGTAGAAGACGCGGTTCCGTCCTCCACCCTCTTCCTTCCAGGAATCCGATGAGCATCAGAGCCGTCGCCGCCCGCTGGACCCCCGTGCTTCTGCTGGCGCTCGCGCTCGCCCCGGCCACGTCCTCCGCACAGCAAGCGCCGCCCCCGCTTCCCGAGACCGCGCAGCGCACCATCCGCGTGAGCGGCGTGGGAGAGGCGCGCGCCGCGCCCGACGAAGCCCGCATCGAGCTCGCCGTGGAAACGATGGCGC
>JALZKG010000209.1 GCA_030859365.1 Gemmatimonadota bacterium | reverse complement strand
CACCCCAGCCCCGTGGCGCCCACCCGCAGCACGTCGCGCGCGAAGACGGGCATCAGCATCACGAACGGAAAGCCGAAGATGGAGATGGCCGCCACGATGCCCACCAGCGTGGCGATCAGCCGGTTGTCGCGGATAAAGGCGAGCCCCTCGCGGAGGTGATCCCCCGTGGACGCCGTGCGCTCGGCCGGCTCCCGGCGCGGCAGGCGGATCAGCAGCAGGCCGGCGATCACCGCCAGGTACGACGCGGCGTTGGCGTAGAAGGTCGCCGCGATCCCGAGGGTGCCGATCAGCGCCCCGGCCACCGCCGGCCCCACGATGCGCGTCGCGCTGAAGGACGAGGAGTTGAGCGCGACGGCGTTGGTCAGGTCCTCGCGCGAGATCAGATCCACGAAAAAAGACTGCCGGGTGGGGATCTCGAAGGCGTTCGCGGTCCCCAGCAGGAGCACCAGGAGGAGGATCAGGGGGAAGGTGATCATCCCCAGGTCGGTCAGAACGGCCATGGCGAGCGCCTGCAGCAGCGCGACGGTCTGCGCCGCGAGGAGGATGCGCCGCTTGTCCATCCGGTCGGCGACCACCCCGGCGTACAGCGTAAAAAAGAGCACGGGGAGCGAGCCGGCCGCCGCCGTGATCCCCAGCAGGAACTCGGAGTCCGTCAGCTCCAGCACCAGCCACCCCTGTGCCGTGGACTGCATCCACGTCCCGATCAGCGACAGAAACTGACCCGTGTAGAAGAGCCGGAAGTTGCGGTGCCGCAGCGCCGCGAAGGCCCGGACGGCGAAGGGCACCGACGGGAGGGGCGCTCCGCCGGGGAGCCGGGGTACGAACGGGGCAGCGGGCGCCTCGCGCTCCCGTCTGGATCGACCCACCGGGGGCGGGAGGCTGCTCTTCAGAACGACCTGCGGTTTGGGGTGATTCACCGGTTGTCTTGTACTGCCGTGCCGCGGATTGGTGCCGCGGGGCACGTGGCCCGCGATGTGCGCGTTCGCGCCGGTTCACCCTTGCTCCGTCGTACCGATGCGCTTCACGAACTATACCCGCTTCACCGGCCAGCAGGCGGACGCCCTGAACCTGGAGGCGCTGCTGGACCATCTGTCCGATTTTCTGCTGCAGAGCGGCTTCGCGGGCGGTCGCTTCGAGCACCCGTACTGGGGCGAGTTCGGCGGGGACGAGGGGGATCGCTCGCTGGACGCGCTCAAGGAGGCGCTGCTGCGGGCGCTGATCGAGAGCGGGCAGCTCACTCCGGAGATGGTCGCGGAGCTGCGCGGCGACGGCCCCGGCGACGAGGCGGTGCGCGAAGGGATCGCGGAGCTGCTGGACCGCCTGGTGGAGCGGCTGGTGGAGGAGGGCTACCTCCATCTTTCGGAGACGCCGCAGATGCCGGGCGGCTACACGGAGATGGAGGGCGAGGGACGTGTGGACGAGGCGCGCTCCGCCGCCCGGCAGGTGGAGTTCTCCCTCACCGGCAAGGGGATCGACTTTCTCGGCTGGCGGACGCTACGCGGGCTGCTGGGGGCGATGGGGCGCTCGAGCTTCGGCTCGCACGACACCCCGCACCTGTCCACCGGGGTGGAGGCGGAGGCGGCCAGCCGTCCCTACGAGTTCGGCGACGCCATGAACCTGGACATCCCCGCGACGCTGAAGGAGGCGCTCGGCCGGGAAGGTCTCCGCGACGACGGTACCATCCCGCTGGACTATGGGGACCTGCGCGTCAACCAGGCGGAGTACCGCTCCTCGTGCGCCACGGTGCTGCTGCTCGACACCTCGCACTCCATGATCCTGTACGGCGAGGACCGCTTCACCCCCGCGAAGAAGGTGGCGCTGGCGCTGACCCATCTGATCCGCACCCAGTTCCCGGGCGATACGCTGCGGGTGGTCCTGTTCGGCAACCGGGCAGAGGAGATCCCCCTCTCGCAGCTGGCGCACGCACAGGTGGGTCCCTTCCACACCAACACCGCGGAGGGGCTGCGGGTGGCGCGGCGGATCCTGCGGACGCAGAACAAGGAGATGCGGCAGATCGTGATGATCACCGACGGCAAGCCCTCCGCGCTGACACTGCCGGACGGCCGCGTCTACAAGAACTCCATGGGGCTGGACGCCCGCGTACTCCGCGAGACCTTTCGGGAGGTGGCCGCCTGCCGCAAGGGCGGGATCGTGATCAACACCTTCATGCTGGCGCGGGACCCGTACCTGGTAGCCTTCGTGAACCAGGTATCGCAGATCGCGCGCGGCAAGGCGTACTTCACCAGCACCATGACGCTGGGCCGCTACATCATGCGCGACTTTCTGCGGCGGAAGACACGCCGGGCGGGCTAGAGCGTGCCGGCGGCTGCTCGACCGCTCCCGGGGTGGGAGCGGAGGCGCTGGAGCACGGCGGCGCTCCTCGGCGCGGCGGGGTTTCTGCTCAACCTGGCGCCCCTGGAGCTGCTCCCGGGGAGCGATCTGGTGTTCGGGGGCGTGGCTGCCCTGCTCGCCGCGGTGGCGCTGGGTCCGGGTCCGGGGCTGGCTGCGGCGCTCCTCGCCGCCCTGCCCACCCTCTGGCTCTGGAACCACCCTTACGCGCTGCTGATCTTCGGCGCGGAAGCGTGGACGGTGGGCTACCTAGTGGAGCGATGGGACCGCCGCCCGCTCACCGCCGACCTGTTGTACTGGCTGGGCATCGGGCTGCCCCTCCTCTTTCTCACCTACGGCGGCATCCTGGGGATCGGCGGCGTCACCGCGACCCTGCTCGTTCTGAAGCAGCCGCTCAACGGGCTGCTGAACGCCCTGCTGGTGGAGGTCCTCCTCCTTGTCCCGGCGCTGCGGCGCCAGCTCTGGATCGCCGTGGCGCCGCGGCTGCGCACCGCCCTGGCGGTGGTTCTGGCGCTGATCGCCGTGGTGCCGGCGCTGGGGCTCAGCGTCTGGGGAGGACGGCGGGAGTGGAACACCCGGATGGAGCAGACGGGGGAGCGGGTGCAGGCCTCCGCCGACGCGTACGGCGCTCAACTGGAGCAGTACGTCCAGCTCCACGGCCACTCCGTCCGGTCCGTGGCCCGTGTCACGGAGGCGCGCGGAGCCGTCGACCCCGCGCAGCTGCAGCGGCTGATCACGGCGGAGCGGGAGCAGTTCCCCGGCTTCGTGAACATGTACGCCGCGGATTCGCGCGGGGTGGCGGTGGCCTTCGCTCCCCCGGTGGGGCCTCGCGGCGACACCGTGCTCGGCGCCGACTTCTCCGACCGCGAGTACGTCCGGCGTGTACGGGAATCCCGGAGGCCGCTCGTCTCCACGGTGATCCACGGCCGGGGCGGGGTCGACGAGCCGCTGGTGGTGATCGTGGCGCCGGTGATTCTCGCGGACACCTTCGCCGGTTACGTGGCCGGTGCGCTCGACCTGGGCGCCCTGCCCACCCCCGGCAGCCTGGCGGAGGACGAGCATCTGCGCGTCGCGGACGCCCGGGGAGTTCTGGTGCTGGACGCCCGCGCGCCCTACCGTTCGGGCGACCGGCCGCGAGATCTGCGTGACTCCCTCGCGTTCCGCGCGGTGCGGAGCGCCGGATCCGGTCCGCTCCTCTTCCAGGCGGAGGGGCCGGCGGCCTCCGCCGCGCAGACGGCCGCGCAGATCCTAGCCGGCGCCGTGCGCCTCCCCTCGGTCGGCTGGTGGGTATGGGTGGAGCACCCCGTCCGGGTGGTGGAGGCGCGGGTGGCGCGCACCTACGCCGGGCTGCTCGGCTTTCTGGTCGCGCTCCTGCTCTTCACCATCGTGTTCAGCGGGCTGCTGGCCCGCTGGCTCGCCCGTCCGCTGCTGCAGCTGCGCGGCACCGCCGCCGCCCTCGCCTCCGGAAACCGGAGCGCGCGGGTGGGGCCGCTCCCCGCCGCCTCCCCCGCCGAGATCCACGAGCTGGGCCGCGGCTTCGACGAGATGGCCGGTTCTCTCGCGGAGCGGGCGCGGGAGCTGGAGGAGCTGGGGGAGATCGCCCGCTCACTCGCCTCCACCCTCGACGCCGACGAGCTGCTGCGCGGGATCACCGACGCCGCGGCGAGGCTGGTCGCGCCCGACGGGTGCGGCATCGCCCTGCTGGAGCCGGACGGTGAAACCCTCCGCGCGGCCGACTACAGCCTGGGGCTGCTGGCGGCGAGGG
>JALZKG010000432.1 GCA_030859365.1 Gemmatimonadota bacterium | reverse complement strand
CGCCCGGACCGCCGCGCAGGGGCCGGGGCCGCCGCCGGCGTTGCCCCGGGCCCCTACGTCATCCGTCCCTCCGTGCTACGTCATCTGACGTAGCGCGCGCGGCGGCATCCGAGGCTATCCTGGATCTCGAAAGCCGGCTCGCCCGAGCCGCTCCCTTCCCCCGAGACTCCATTCGCCCGATGTCATCCGCTCGCGTCTTCCGTTCGCTCGCCCTCCTGCTGCCGCTGCTCGGCGCCTGTGTTCCGTACACGGTGGGCAGCACGGCGCAGACCGTCCCCCGGGGTACCATCAGCTCGGCCGCCTCGCTTTCGTTCATCCCCGGCGGTCTGGACCCGTACGCCGACGAGGAGTGGGAAAGCGAATCCGCCACCTTCGCGATGTTCGATTTCGAGGGACGCTTCGGCCTCGACGCGCGCTCGGACATCGGGGTGCGCATCCCCACGCTGAGCGGCATCGTCGTCAACTACAAGCGCCGGCTGGATGGGGACACCACCGGCACCCGGAGCGCGCTCGCGGCCATGGTGGGCGGCGGCTTCGTCAACATGGGGGAGCACGCCCACTTCGAGGCATCGCTGATCGCATCCGGCCCCGAGCGGTCCACGCTTACCCCGTACGGCGGCCTTCGCGCCATGCAGGTCCTGCCGCTGAGCAGCAGCGCCGCGTCGGACTCCCCCACGCTGGGGATATTCGGCGGTCTGCGGATCGGCACGCGGGAGCTGGGAGTGAGCCCGGAGCTGGGAATCTTCTACGACCGCTCCACGCTGGGACTGCGCAGCAACTCCATCATCTTCGTTCCGGCGGTGACGGTCCACGGCGAGGGGCTGCGGCGGGTGCTGTGGTTCTGATGTACTCGGTACCAGACAATGGCGGGCTGCTCCTTCGCCGGCTACCCCACTTCTTCCGCACTCCCATGATCCCCCCGCAGCGATCCGCGCGCCGGGTATGGAAGGCACACAGCTCGCGGAAACGCTGCGCACCTACGTTCTCCCGGGGGTGTGAGGACGGTGCGATCGTCAGCTACGCAAAGCACTGCGCGACGTGCATAAGGTTCGAGCGCGACAGGAGTTCTGATCATGACGTTCCCTGACTTCACGCCGGCGAGCCTCCGTGCACCGGCCAAGCTGCTCCTTCCACTATGCCTGCTGGTGCTCGGTGCTGCGTGCAGCGACCCGCTGGGCAGCGGGGGCGGCGCTCTGGAGGTACTCTGGCGCACGCCTCTGGAGAAGACGTTCCAACGTTCGGGCGAAAACCCCACGACCGACGGCGAGCGGCTCTACACGGTGGCGGGTGGAATGGTGACCTTCGACGCCCGCACGGGAGCGATGCTGTGGAAGAGCCCGGTGTCTATGTACTTGCCGATCAACGTCGTCAAGTACGGAGACCGCGTCTTCGCCGCCGAAGAGGTGGCCTTTGCCTGGGACGCGGCCTCGGGACGAGAGCTATGGCGCTTTACACCGGTGTCCGATGCCGCACTCGGCGAGAGCACGGTGGACGCACACGCCTTCTATTTCGGCACTTCCTCCTATACCTCGGGGGGGCAGCACAAGGGGAAGGTCATGATCTACGCATTGGATCGCCAGAATGGATCACCGCTCTGGAGCACCGACGTGGGAGCCGGCTGGCCGTATCCCGGGCTCACGGATGGCATCACCGTCAGCGGAGACACGGTCTACGCCGCGGGGCAGCAGTTCTCGGCCGCCAACGGCTACATCAGCACGGGCTGGATCGTGGCGCTGGATCGCGCCACGGGGCGTGAGCTGTGGCGCTACCGGAACGGCACCGGCACGGATCGCCGCACCATCAGCTCGGCGCCCACCGTGGCGGGGCGGCTGCTGCTGCCGAGCGATCACATGGGTTCCGCGTTCTTCGCCGTGGACCGCTTCACGGGCAAGGAGGTCTGGCGGGTTACGGGACCGCTGCAGTATTTCGGACCGAATCAAGCACCCGTGGTCATAGGAGACGTGGCATACGTCGCCTCCAACGACACCTACGTCTACGCCGTGGACGTGGCGACTGGTGCGATTCGTTGGAAAACCCGAACAGGGTTCGCCAACAGCGCCTTCGCGGTGTGCAGGAACCAGATCTTCGTCAACTATGCGGGCCTGGCCGTCATCGACCGCCATAGCGGGAAGCTGCTGTACAAGAAGTTCGATGAGGAAGACTTCCTGACTTCCGGGTTCGCCGTTCACGAGGACCGGGTATTCGTCCTCGGCAACCGGGCGGCGTACGCGTACCGGTGCTCGTGACTTGAAAACTTTGCTCCAAGGGTATACTCCATGAGATCTCCAGCCGTTGCCGCAGCCTTCGTGCTAGCCATCCTCACGCAGGCGTGTTCGGAGCCCGGCGTCGAGCCGGATCGCTCGCGCATCGAATTCGCCAACGCCCCGGCGACGCTCTTCCGGGGTGCGACCGCCGATTTCCGCGCAACCGTGTACGACCGGCAGGGAAAGGTAGCCGCCGTTCCCGTCGAGTGGTCGAGCACGGACACCACCATCGCGGCGGTGGACGGCACGGGGCTGGTGCGCGCCAGAGCGCCCGGGACGGTGGAGATCGTCGCCGTCGCGGGTGCCCTCCGTGCCCCCGCGCGCCTCGTGGTCGAAGAGGACCGAACCCCTCCTCGCGTCGAAGCGGTATCGGCCACCCCGAGCCCCGTGGAGCTGAGTCAGGGCGACGCGGTGGTGACGTTCACCGTGCGGGCTTCCGATGCCGAATCGGGAGTCGCTTCGGCTCACGTGCTGCTCTCCGCGCCGGGGAGCGGCGGGGGCTCCCATCCGCTGCACCGCTGCGTGGCGGAAACGCCGAGCAGCGGCAGCGCACGCGAGGGCACGTGGCAGTGCACCGTGGCGCTGAACCGCTATCTGGCCTCGGGAACGTGGGGGTTGAGCGCCTTCGCCCGGGACCGTGCGGGGCAGAACTCGGAACTGTTTCATTCGGGCGGATTCGAGGTGGCCGGGTCCCTCCCCGACGACACCGAACCGGTACTGGTGGCGTTCTCCGCCTCGCCGGACTCGCTGAGGGTCGGGGAGCAGGATGCGCGGCTCACCGTTCGGATCGAGGCGCGGGATGCCGAGGCAGGCGTCTCCGCCGTGCGGATCCACTGGTCCTCCAGCACCGGGGTTCGGGGCGTCACCTCGCTCGCCCTCCCGGCGAGCGGATCCACACGCGACGGCGCCTGGGTGTGGAACCCGCTCGTCGCCAGGGGAACGACGCCCGGGAACTTCGACGTGGAATTCATCGACGTCGTGGACTTTCGTGGCAACGTGCTCACCCTCACCGCCTCCCAACTCGGGGCCGCGGGGTACCGGACCCGCGTCCGGATCGTGAACTGACAGGGCGTTGTACGTCATCCCGGATCAGCGTCCTCTCCGGATTCAACATGGAGGCGGTCTCGGGCTTCTTCGGGCTGTAGCCAGGCCCGCTACGGCATCGCCCCCCGCCGGATCCGTGCCCGGTGCCCCGCCCACGCGGTGACCGCGACGCCGCTGAAGATCAGCAGCCCCGCGGGGACCAGCCAGGGGGAGGGACGCTCGCCGAGCAGCCAGGCCGCCAGCCCCGCCGCAACGATCGGCTGGAGGTAGACGTAGACGGCGACCACGCTCGCCTCCACCCGCGCCAGCGCCCAGACGTTCAGGTAGTAGGCGGTGACGGTGGGAACTAGGACGATCCAGGCGAGCGCCCCCACGGCGGTGGACGAAAGGCCGCCCGTTTCCGCCAGCAGCGACGGGATGCCCCATGGGGCGATCCCCAGTGCCCCGAAGACAAAGGTCCAGGTGATCACCGTCAGCGCGTCGTAGCGGCGCAGGATGTCGCGCGAGATCACCAGGTAGACGGAAAAGGCGAGCACGTTGCCGAGCACCATCGCGTTGCCGAGGAGCTGCCCCGCGTCCACCCGGACGCCCACGATCAAGAGCGCCCCCGCCGCGGCCAGCGCGATCCCCGCCCACTTGGCCGGGGAGGCCGTTTCCCGCCCCAGAACGATCGCGATGGCGAGCGTGAACGCCGGCCCCGCCGTGATCAGCGTGGTGGCCGCCGTCGCGGTCGTCATGGTCAGCGCGGTGATGTACAGGAGCTGGTTCACCACGACGCCGAAGAAGCCGTACAGCGCGAGCCGGGCGTAGTCCCCCGCGCCACGGATGCGGGCTCCCGAAAGGACGCGCTGAAGAAGCAGAAAGAGCAGCGCCGCCCCCGTCACCCGGATCAGCGCCACCGACGGGCTGGACAGCTCCCGGAGCGCGAACTTGACCGCCACCGGGAGGGTCGCGAAGAGGAGCTGGACCCCGAGCAGCGCCCCGTACACCGGCCACAGCTTCAACCCGTCTGCCTTTTCCCCCCGCGCGGCGGAGCATAAGTTGGGACTCAGGCCCATCCCACCCACTAGCAAGGAGACACGCATGTCCGAACAGGGACACCCCGACACCGAAGGCGACTCCAGCTACGGCATCGCCCTCGGCTTCCGCATCTTCGAGCACGATGGGGAGCTGTACCTGGCCGAGGCCGAGATCAGTCCGTACGTGGACGAGCCCGAGTCGCTGGGCGTCACCCTCGTCTTCCACCCGCTGGGCGAGATGGACCCGACGGTGGAGGAGCCGGAGATGGACTGGCCCTCGTACCCCGTCGACATGGACGACGACCTCCAGCGTGACGAAGACGTTGGGGTGCGCGAGCAGTTCGCCGCCATCGCCCGCCAGCTCAGCCAGCTCACCGAGGAGCAGCTGCGCGACTACCTGCGAGTCGCGAGGGAGGAAGCCGAAAGCTAGCCCCCGAGCACGCCTTCCATGGTTTCGCGCAGTGTACGCGCGAAGCCAGCGATGTAGTCGGTGGGCCCCCGCCGCTCCGCCAGGAAGGGGTCCATCACCGTGCAGCGGATCACGCCGACCCCATCGGCCCGCAGGTAGTCCTCGTGCCCGAAACCGAGCGCCTGCACGATGGGGTCCGACGCATGGCCGTACTCCCCGGCACGGAGCACCGTCTTGGTCACGAAGTAGTCGAGCTGCCGGGCCGAGCGCTGCTCCCCCGCGCTCATCGCCCGGTAGATTCGGTCGCAGAAGGCGTTGGTCTCCTCCAGCGTGCCGAGCGACGGGTGCCCCACAGC
>JALZKG010000189.1 GCA_030859365.1 Gemmatimonadota bacterium | reverse complement strand
CCCCCGTTGTCGCGCAGGTCCAGAAGCAGCCGCCGCATCCCCAGTCCCTCCAGCCTTGCAAGAGCGGAGTGGAGGTCGTCGGCGGCCCGCGCGTTCGCGAAGGTGGTGATGCGCACGTAGCCGAATTGGGGATCCATCATGAACGCCGCCGGGACCGCGCTGGCCTCCTCGACGCGCTCCCGCTTCACGGTGCGCTCCAGACGCGCGCGGGAGCCGTCGTCCCGGCGCCGCTCCACCGCCAGCGAAACCGAGGAGCCTTTGGGGCCACCGAGGACGATCTCCAGCTCCTCGGCGCTTTCCGCCCGTACCGGCTCCCCCCCGATCGCGACCAGCTCGTCCCCCGGGAGGAGGTCGAGCCGGGACGCGGCGGAGCCCGGGGCCACGCTGACCACCACCGGCGAGCCCCCAATGTACGCAAAATGGACGGGTACCGGGTACAGCCTGCCGGCGCGGAGCGCCCGCTCCTTTTCCGGCGCCAGGCGCGTCGCGGGGATCACGTACGAATGGGGATCGGCGGCCCGCACCTTCCCCTCGACCGCCGCCATGGAGAGCGCGTTGGTATCCACCGAATCGGGGTGGTTGACCCGGATCTGGTTGAGCACCTGGCTGAACATCTGCAGATCCTCGTACGCCGTCCGCTTGCGGAGGGGTCCCGTGGCGGCGTCCTGTGCCTCCGCCGCACCCGCCAGCGCTCCCCGCGCGAGGAGCCCCGCGCCCGTGATTCCCCGCAGCGCGAGCCTCACCGATTTCCCGCGGGCGCGGTGCTCCCCTGCGTCGCCAGCGCCCCTATCCGCCGCCGGGCCCATTCGAGCTGCGGGTCGCGCCGGCTCGCCCGCTCCGCGAACTCCGTGTAGTGCTCCACCGCCTCCCCGGCCGAGCCCCGATTCTCCGCGACGCGGCCGAGCAGCACGTGGGGGAGCGCTAAGTGCGGCTCCAAGCGAACCGCTTCCGTCAGCTGCTCCCGCGCCGCGTCGAGCTGTCCGACGGCCGCGAGAGTCTGTCCGTACGCCACGCGCAGCGCCGGGGCGTCCGTCCGGATCTGGACGGCGAGCTCCATCTCGCTCAGCGCGGTCGTGGTATCACCCGCCGCGAGCGCCAGCGCGCCGAGCCGAGCGTGCGCGGGGTAGTACGACAGGTCTTCCTGCAGGGCGCGTGCGTAGGCTTCCCGTGCCTCCGCCTGCCTCCCGCGGTGCTCCCAGAGCACGCTAATGCTGTGCTCGAACAGGGCTTTGGATTCATAGTGGCGCACCAGCGTCCTGTCGTCCTGCTGGCGCATCTGAGCCAGCGCCAGCGTCAGTTCGTGTTGGGCGCTGTCGTGTCGGGCCAGAAGAAAGAAGACGCGGGCGCGGTCGGCGTGCAGGCCGGCCCGGTTCCGCTCCCGCTTCATCGCGGACGCGTAGTGGTTGAGCGCGGCGGGAAAGCGGCCTTCGCTGTAGGCGATCCAGGCGAGCGTGGCGGGACCCGCACTGCGCATGTAGCTCCGGATCCAGAACTGCAACAGGTTTCGGTCCACCCGCCCGCCGGGGCTGCCGCGCTGGATCTCGCTTTCCGCGTTCTGCATCAGGGTATAGGTGATCGCCTCCGTGTCGAGCTTGCGGTGCAGAAATGGGTTCAGCAGCAGAGCCCGGTAGTATAGCGAGTCGATCCGCTGCATCTCCTCCGACTGCACGACGGTGCGGGCACCCTCCATGTACCGGATGAACCGCCGTGGATCGGAGATCAACAGGGCGATCCTCTGCGCGTATAGGGGGTCCGCCCAGGTCGGGTCGAGCCGGGATGCCCAGGCAAAAGCCTCCGCGGCCTGCCGCGGGTTCCGGGTCAGGTTCGAAACGCCCCACTGGTAGTACGCCCGGGGATCGTTGGGATCCGCCCCCGCATCCAGGCGAGGGCGGTTGGACTCCGCGGCGGGGTGACTCTTTTGCGCCGCCAGCGGGGCCGCGGCCCAGAGGACGGTGAGGACGAGCCATACGAGGGCGCGCACGGGGAGCTCCTGAGGCGGGAAGTGTGGGAACCTTGAGGGAAGAAGGACGAGTGGGACGTCGGAAGGCGAAAAGCGGGCCGAGACGAACGGGTCCGTTCTGCGGGGAGCGCCGCCGGCAAGTGCAACGGCGGCGCTGAAAGATCGTGATGGCTCGCGAAGATTTCAGCCCGCGCGGACCCCGATCACCTCCACCATCGGCGGGGTGAGCAGAAACGCCGCGGGATCGGCGGAGTGCTCTTCCCACTCCCGACGGAACTCCTCGGCGTCTCCCTCTGCAAGCCACCCCCCCTCCACCAGGCGGGGCACGTGTCCCGTGAAAAAGCTCCGCGGCCAGTGCCAGAGCGGCGCGCCGGGGCGGGCGACGCGGATCACCGGACGGATCTCCCGCACCTCCATCCCGCAGCGCGCCATGATCTGCGGCAGGCGCATCCCCACATCCGGATCGCCCCCGCCGGCGCGCCAGCTCCGGCTCACGGCGTCGATCACCCGGATGAAGCCGGGGGCGTGCGGCGCCAGGACGATCCCCTCGTAGTGCAGGTAGTCGTGGACCACGAAGACCCCGCCGGGACGGAGCGCCCGCGCCACTCCGGCCACAGTCGCCTCCGGGTCTGCCACGAAGCACAGCACCCAGCGCGCCCACGCCCCGTCCATACTCCCCGCGGGAAGCTCCAGGCGCTGGACGTCGCCGACGCGCGCCTCCACGTTCGCCGCTCCCCGGGCGTCCGCCTGCGCGCGTACGTGTTCGACGAAGCGGGCCGACGCGTCCACCCCGACTACCCGCCCACCGCGACCCACCAGCCGCGCCAGATCCCAGGTGGCGTGCCCCGGACCGCACCCTACGTCGAGCAGCGCATGGCCGGGCTCGAAGCCGGCCCGCTCCCACGCCGCGGCGGCCTGGGCGGCCCAGAGCTGGTGCTGCAGCCCCAGGCGGAGCAGCTCTTCTTCGTGGGTGCCGAGAACGTACTCATCGGTTTCGTGCGTCACGGATCGCGCGGATCGGGAGGGGGGCGGGAGCGGGTGATGCAATCTTGCATCGGCCGCTCCACGGCGCAACGCTCCGGGGGGTGGCGTTTTGCTCGGCGCCGCCGCACCCTGCGACCCGTCCGCGCCCCCGCGGGTACGCGGAATTCCGCGGCGGCAGAGGGAGCGCGGCTACCCCACCTCCGCGGCGCGTTTGTTGTCCCTTGAGAATTCAACCCTTCCGCCGAACGCCTCGGCGATCCACCTCCCGCATCTCCCGCTTCGCGGTTCCGTGCCCCTGCTCCATCTCCCGAAGACCCGCTCCCCGGGGAGCGATGCCCCTTCGGTTTCCGGCTTTCCATCGCTCGCCCCCGCGGAGCGCCGCTGCGCGTACCTGGAGGGGGCGGCGACGAGCGTCTTCCGCAACCTGGCGGGGGTCGCCTTCATGGTCCCCTTCGCGCTGGCCCTCGGCGCCGGTCCGCTGCACATCGGGCTGATCGGCGCCGCGCCCTTTGTGGGACGGGTGATGCAGCTGCTGGCCTCGTCCTGGGCGCAGGGAGTCGGCGCGCGCGCCGCGGCGATCCGCACCGGGCTCGCCGAGCGCGCCGTGGTCGCCGCGGTCGCCTCGCTCCCCTTCTGGTTCCACGGCTCGCCGGCCGCGCCCTGGATCGTGGTGGCCATGCTGTGCGTGTCCGCCACCTCCGGCGAAGGGTACACGGTCGCGTCCGCGGTCTGGTACGCGGAGCGGGTTCCGGCCTCCCGGCTGGGCCGCTTCGCGGCGGCGCGCACCCGCTGGGCGAGCTGGACGGGATTCGCGGCGAGTCTCGCCG
>JALZKG010000174.1 GCA_030859365.1 Gemmatimonadota bacterium | reverse complement strand
AGCCGCCGCCGGGGCGCTTCCGGCGTACTCGGCCAGCAGGACGCCGAGCTGTTCCTGAACGCCGCGTGCGCCCGACGTGTTGTTGCCGTTGAAGAGGAAGGAGAAGGCGATCAGCTCGCCGTTCCGGGCGCGCACGTAGCCGGACAGCGTCCGCACGTTGTTGATGTAGCCGGTCTTGGCGTGCAGGTTGCCGGAGGCCGGACTTCCCCGGAAGAGGCGGCGCAGCGTTCCGTTGGGATCACCTCCCACGGCCATGGACTGGTGGAAGACCTCCGTCCAAGGTCGCTTGTGGGCATAGACCAGCGCCGCCACGAGCGCATGGGCACTGGTGTGGTTCTGGCGCGACAGCCCCGAGCCATCGGCCATCCAGATCTGTCCGTACGGGAGTCCGGTGCGTTCCGCGAAGAAGATGGCCGAAGCCGTTCCGCCGCGGGTGTAGCTCCCGATCCCGATGGAGCGGGCCGCTGCTGCCTTCCACAGATGCTCTGCGAAGAAGTTGTCCGAGTCCCGGTTCAGTTTGGGGATCATATCGGCCAGGCGGATCGACCAGTGACGGTGCACCAGGTACGCTTCCCGCGGCGTGGCGCCGAGCCGCGTAGGCTGCCGCACCTGGATCCCGACCTCCTCCAGCGCCTGGCGAAGTGCCTCGCCCGCCATCAGCGCTGGCTGCGCGACCCCGATCTCGTACCGATGCGGGCCCCGGCCGGAGATGGAGCCGCGGACGCGGATCGTGTCCTGGTCCGGTGCCCGCACCGCCCAGCCGCGCCCGCTCCCCACCCGGGCGTTGGAGACCACGGGGATCTGCGTGGTGCGCGGCGTGGTCTCGATCCGCACCTGGCCGCCTTCCGCGAAGGCCTGTACCCGCATCATGTTGCGCTGAAAGGGAAGGCCGCTGACGCGGGGGGCGTAGCGGGAAACCCCGTTTCCGGTGTCCCGCGGCCATTCCGGACCGAACAGCGAATCGCTGAACACCGTCCCATCCGCGATCACTCCCCCCTCCACCACGCGCACGCCCCGCGCGTGGAGCTGGCGCGCCATGATCCGCAGCGGATCCATGGTTTCCGAGGTGAACTCCGGGTAGCCAAAGGCCGGATCGCCGGAGCCGCGCAGCACCACGTCGCCCTGCACGGTTCCGTTCCGGATGGGGGCGGTGAGCGCCACGTCGGTGGGGAAGCGATAGTCGGGACCGAGCATGTCCAGCGCCCAGATGGCGGTGAACACCTTGTTGTTCGACGCCGGGATGCGCAGATCCTCCGAATCGATGGCGAAGAGGGGGACGTTGCGGTCGACCGACCACGCCATCACTCCCCACTGCTCTCCCGAGCGCCCGACGATCGCCTCCGCCTGGCCCTGCAGCGGAGGACGGTTCTGCGCGTCGGATGGAAGGGGCGCGAGGAAGAGCGCGAGGGCGAGGACGGAGCTCTGGAAAACGCGAAGCATCAGCGGTGCAGGATCAGATAGGGGCGAGCGGGTGGATCATCCGGTGTGCATTCCGCCCTCGGGGCGGCGCTCCGGATGCTGCAGATGCTCCAGCATCAGCTGCTGCATCCGCACGCTGGAGCGGGTGTTCTCCTCCACGTCCATCGCGACGTCGAAGAACGCGGCCACCGCGAAGATGATCACCGCGCCCACCAGGGAGCCGAGGGTGATCAGGACGCGGCCGGTCACGGAAATGCCGTCGTCGGTGATGCTGAAGAGGAGGATGAGCAGCCCCACCAGCGCGGTGATCACCCCCATGAAACGCAGAAAGCCGAGCAGGACGCGGAGGTTGCCGTAGCGCCGCTCCACGCCCGCGATGCGTCGGGGTGCCCGCCGCTCCTTGAGCAGCTCCGCGCAGTTGGGGCACCGGTCCACCGTGGGATCTTCCACGACCGTGCCGCAGTGGGTGCACTGCGTGGGGGTACTGAAGAGGTGCATGGCCATGGGTGCGCCTTTCAGGAAGCAGTGGCGGGAGTGTATCGGCGAGACGGGCTTTTTCCGCTGCCGACGGTGCACACCGCCGCCACCAGCCGCCGCATCCTCAGCAGCCGGAGGGAGCGTGCGGTGTGGAGGACCACGCAAACGAAGCGGCGGCACTCGTCGCAATCCAGGTCGTACGCGACGGCGTCGAGCACCACGTCCGCCGCCTTGCGGCTTTCGACGCGGGGGAGAAGGCCCTGGCCGCAGTCCGGACACCGCGGACGTGTGCCGTCGCGCATCTGCCGATCGATCTGGTGGGCACGGAGGCGGGTGAAGGCACGCCAGCGGCGGGTGGTGCGACGACGCTTCGGGGAAGCTTCAGCTGCATCCATGGTCCGGTTCTGATGGGGGCCCGGGGACCGTTTCGCTGCGCCGGGGAAGTCGCCGACGCGTCCGAACGGGACCGTTGCACGGATCAAGCCATCCCGTCCTCACTCCTCCAGGTCACACCAGCGGACCAGCTCACCCAGCGGAGCGCGACCGTCGTGGTGCCAGCTCCCGGGGGGCCATGCCATCCGCCCCAGCGGCGAAACGCGGCTCGCGCCCAGCGCTCCAAGCTCCCCCGCGAGCCGTTGCAGGCGCTCGGCCCCGGCCGCGATCCCGACCGTCTGCAGCAGGGGGCCGAGCGGCGCCACCGCACCCGGAACGGCGTGCAGGTCGGCCGCCGGCTTGACCCGCACCGTCCGGTTCAGGCAGGAGGGGAGAAAGGCGGGATCCGGGTCCCAGAGCACCGTCCACGTCGTCCCCTCGCGGGACGCGTGGAGCTCCGGTCCCTCCGGATCCATCAACTGGGCGAACTCCGCCTCGCCGCGGAGCTGGCGGATGGCGGACGCTTCGCCGGGGGAAAGCGCACCGCGGGGGAGGAGCGATTCCAGCGCCTCCATCTCCCGCGCGAGCAGCGCCGCCCAGGCACGAGGCGAGGTGGTGCCGCCTTCTTCCACGTAGAAGAGGTGAGGGGACACGCACCCCTGCTGGTCGAAGGTGGCGACGTCCAGCGCTGCCTGGCGGGCCGATTCCCGGGCGCCTTCCCCCAGCGCCTCGCGCGCCACCATCCCGAACGACAGCCGGTGGCCGTAGCCGATGAAGCGGGCGGCAGGGGGAGTTCGGGCGCGGACCGCCGCGACCGCCTCCGAGCCGCCGTAGACCACCACCGCGTCGGAGCGCTCCAGCGCCACCCTTTCCAGAGTCTCGTCGCTGCCCGGCCAGCGGGTCACCGCCACGCACGCGCCGAGATCCGGGTCTTCCTCCGCGACTCCACGGGCGAACAGCGCCGGGAGCAGCGGCTCGCCGGTGGCCGTCTTGCCGAGGGTCGCCGCCTTGACCAGGAGCGAGCGGATCAGGGAGGTAACGGCGACGCCCGGCACGTTGCCGCTGAACACGTGGGTGGCGAGCCGGGGTCCGAAGGCGCGTGTCCTCCCCGGCGCGGGGGGACGGGGCCCGAAGCGGTCCAGCAGCTCCGGATCGCCGAACTCGGCCTGGAGGAGTTCGAGCAGCCGCGGCGCTCGCCACTCCGCCGCCATGGTGTCGAGCACGCGCTGGATCATCCCCGGGGAGTAGCCGGTCACGGCGGGGAGCGCCCGGTCGGCCGTGCGGCGCAGCGGGTCGCCGCGGTCCAGCAGCCGCTCGGCCACCCGGTCGATCACCCCGACGATCTCCCGAACGGGGCGCCCGGCGAGCCCACGCTCCCGCGCCTCCAGCAGAGCCTGCACCTGCACGCCGAGCAGGGCGGGCGAAAGGCGGGGGAGGCGAAGCTCCGCGGTGCACTCGCCCCGCCCGAACATCCAGTTTGCCGTCGGCGGATGGACAAGGGCCGGAAGGTGAAACGCGTCGATCACCGCGCCACCTTCGGCAGACCGGGTCAGAGAAAGCCCCAGAACGCCGGGCGGGTCTCCACGACCAGCTCCCAGCGCCCACCCGCCCCGATCCCCCGGGCGAGGTCCACGCGAAGCAGGTCGTAGAAGAGACCCATCC
>JALZKG010000146.1 GCA_030859365.1 Gemmatimonadota bacterium | reverse complement strand
AACCCTGCCCCGCCGGTCACCAGCACTCTCCGTTCAGCCACTCTCGCCTCTCCGGTTGCGGTGATTACCTCGATCAAGCTGTGGAACGAGCCCAACAACCTTTCGCACTGGGACTTTCTGCTGGACCCGGGTTGGGCACGCTACGCCGAGATGGTGTGCCGGACGGCGGCCGCGATCCGCGGCACCGGGGCCGAGGTGCCGTTGGTGCTCGGCGGGATCTCCCCCATCGACCCCCACTTCCTGCGGCGCATGGAGGAGCTGGGGGCGCTGGACGCGGTGGACGTGCTCGCCGTCCATGGCTTTCCGCTGGACTGGAACCTGTGGCCCATGCGGGAGTGGCCCGCCAAGCTGGATGCACTGCGCCGCGAGTTCGGCAAGCCGGTGTGGGTCACCGAGACCGGGGTCTCCTCCTACGCGAGCGAGGAGGTGGCCGCGTGGGGGCTGCGCTGCGCCCGTGATCTGCTCCGGGGGGAGCGGGTCTTCTGGTACACGCTCCTCGATCTGGACCCCCGCTTCGAGGCCACCACCCGGCACAAGCAGGCGGAGGGAAGCTCGTACTGGCGCCACTTCCACTTCGGGCTGCTCCGCCACGATGGGACTCCAAAGCGCGCGGTCCACGACTGGAATTCGGAGTTCGGCGTCTGTCAGTGGTTCCAGTTCGGCGACGAGCGGGCGCTCACCCTCGCGGTGGAATGGCTGCACCGGCTGGGCGTCCGCGAGGTGCGCACCGGGCTCAGCTGGGCGGAAAGCCACATCCCCGGGGCGGAACGGTGGTTCGACACGGTGATGGAGGCGCTGGAGCCCTTCGACGTGTGCGCCACCCTCTGCTTCACCCCGCCCAGCCGCGGGGTGAGGGCGGACCATACCAGCCCCCCGGTAGAGATCGAGGAGTTCGCCTGGTTCGCGGCCGGGATGGCGGAACGCTACGCCGTGGCTCAACCCGCCGGCGAGCAGAAGTAGACCTCTCCCTCGACCCGCCGGTCGATCCGCAACCCCGCCGAGCGCAGCATCGCCTCCATCCCGGCCTGGTTGGGTACCCACCAGTTGGTGGGATCTCCGCCGTAGCTGTGCTCGATGAAGCGCATGGCGGGATAGCGCGGGTCCTCGAAGGTCGCGGTTTCGGTGATGGGATAATCGTCCTCGAGCTCGGGCGTCCCTCGCGGGCCGCGCAGCATGGACTGGAACACCAGCCGCTCCCGCACGATCGCCCCGACCCGGTCCAGCGCCAGCAGCGGATAGCGCAGGTGGTACAGCACCCCCATGAACAGCACGTAGTCGAAGCGGCGACCGAGCCGGCCCACCTCGTACACGTCCATTTCGTGGAGCTCGATCTCGGCGCCGTTCGCCTCGGCCGCGAAGCGCGCCTGCTCCAGGTAGCGAGGGTCGTGGTCGATGGCGGTTACCCGCGCGCCGCGGGCGTGTAGCTGCTGCGAATAGAAGCCGGCGTTGCACCCGATGTCCAGCACCGTCTTCCCGCTCATGTCGGACGGGAAGGCGGGCTCCACCTGGCGCCACAGGTCACGGAGAAACCCGCCCAGCGGGTGGTCCGGCGCGGTGCGGACCCCGCGGATGTCGAGGTCGTGAAACCAGGGGGCGAGCGCGTGCACGCGCTCGTGGATCTCCAAACCCGTCATCGGACCGGCGCGGCCAGACGCCGCTCGTACTCCTCCGCCCATCGCTGCAGGCGTGGGTCCACCTCTTCCGCCCACACTCCGGAGACCAGCCGCTGCGCGAGACGAACTCCCATACGTGTGGACTGAGTCCGCTCGCACTCCTCCGTGCATCCTTGTTCGATCAGTGAAGCGGCCTCCATCTCGAGCGCAAAGGCCAGCCGGTCCAGCTTGGTAAAGATCTCCCCGCGCAGCGCAGCGGCGGAAGAAGCTTCCTCGGGCTGGGGAGAGCTGAGCATGGCGTTGAGGTGAAGGGGAAAATCGCGGGTACACGACCGGAACATAGGCAGCGTGCCGCAGCAGGGGCAACTCTCATGCCGGAGGAGATGATGATGATGCTCGCGGCTCAGCGGCGGCCACGCTCCACGACGTCGATCCCGAGCCGTGCTCCCTCCCCCTGGAAAAGCGCGGAGCGTTCGTAGCGGCCCACCGCTTCGCGGAGCAGCAGCTTGACCAGCACCGCCAGCGGGACGGCGATCAGCAGCCCCACGAATCCGAAGAAGTAGCCCGACACCGCCAGCGCCAGGATCAGCCACACCGGGTGCAGCCCCACCGCCTCGCCGACCACGCGGGGACTGATCACCGAGCCCTCCAGCAGCTGCACCGCGGTGAAGACCAGCGCCAGCTTCCCCAGCGACAGGAGCACCGCTCCCGAAAAAAGCGCGATCGCCACCGCAGGGATCAGGCTCACGATCAGCCCGAGGTAGGGCACCAGGCCGAACACCCCCGCGGTGACACCGAGCAGGAGCGCATAGGGGAAGCCGACGATCCACAGCCCGAATGCGGTGAGCGTCGCCACGATGGCGGCCACCAGGAACTGGCCTCGCAGGTACCCGGCCAGCAGACGGTCGTACTCGGACGCGAAGGCGACGACGCCGTCCCGCCGCGACGGGGGGATCAACTGCGCGATCCGAGGGAGCAGCCGGTCGTAGTCGCGGAGCAGATAGAAGGTGAGAATGGGGGTGAGAAAGATGTAGCCCAGCACGCTCAGCACCGAGCCGATCCCCCGCCCAACGCCCAGTACGCCCGCCCACGCACGGCGCGCAAGCTCGCTCTGCCGGGCGTGCAGGTACTCGACCGCACCCTGGGGATCGATCGCCTGGAGACGCCCGAGCAGCGCGCGCTCGTCCACCCAGGGGAGGTCCCGCCGGAGCAGCTCGGCCTGTAGCCGCTCCACCCAGAGCGTTCCGGCCCCGATCAGTGACGGCACCGACTGGATGAAGTGCGCGATCTGGCGGCTGAGCGCGGGGACACCCACCGCGATTCCGACCCCCAGAGCCAGCAGGAGTGGGAGCACCAGCAGAAAGATCGCCGCGCCGCGCGGCACCCCACGCCGCTCCAGCACGCTCACCAGCGGCTGGAGCACGTACGCGAGTACCAGCGCCAGAATGAAGGGCGCCAGCAGAAAGCCGGTGGTTTCCAGCAGCCAGATCGCCGTAAGCGCTCCGGCGGAACCCACCAGGAGCAGGTGAGGGCGGGATCCCGAGGTGGGGGACACCAGGAGCAGCAACAGCCCGAACAGGAGAAACGGGTTGAGCAGGGTGCGCAGGCTCCAGAGAAAAAGCGCCACTACCAGCACCACGATGACTCCATGGACGGAGCGCCAGGGGAAGGGTTCCGATACCGGTTCAGCCATGGGCGCTCGAAAGGGAGGGCGGACTCGCACGGTTCATGCACGGTGCCAAGACGTTCGCAATCGGCACTCACGCAGGAGAAAAACAGATGATCAAAAAAGCACTGAAAGCGGCGGCGTGGACCACGGCACCGAAGGCCATGTTCGCCACCAAACACCCCCGCAAGGCTGCCCTGGCCAGGGCAGCGCAGTGGACGGCCCAGCGCGTGGGAGCCGCACCGCGCCGGCGTGGACCCTCTGCCGGTCAGGTCGCGGCGCGCGGCCTTGCGG
>JALZKG010000144.1 GCA_030859365.1 Gemmatimonadota bacterium | reverse complement strand
TCGATGACCAGAACCCTGGGACGTGTCACGCAGCAGGATGGTAGATGGGCAGTGAAATCAGGAAACAGGCGCCACCGTACTCGGACGCTCCGGTGCCGACGCGCCCCCGGAGCTCCGCCACCGTGCTCGCCACGATCGCCAGGCCGAGGCCGGTCCCTTCCCCGGGCGCCTTGGTGGTGAAGAAGGGGTCCCAGATCAGCTCCGCGCAGTCCTGCGGAACGCCCGGTCCACTGTCCTCGACCGTCACCCGGACGATCTCGTCGCCGTCTTCGAGGGTGCTCGGATCCCTGCGAGCCGCACCGCGCGCGCGGCGGATATGGGCATAGTTCGCCTCCGGGGGATCGCTCCCCCGCCGGTGCGGGATCGGGCGCTCGATCGTCCACCGGCCGCGTCGGGTGCGAACCACCAGCCGCCCCTTTCCACCCATGGCGTCTTCGGCGTTGGTCAGCAGGTTGACCCAGAGCTGGTCCAGCGGGTGTGGAGCGGCGGCGACCAGAGGGATTTCCGAGTCGAGATCCAGCGCCACCTCCACTTCGCCGAGGCGTCCCTGCTTGCGGAGCAGTTCGACGACACGCTCCACCGAGGCGTTCACGTCGGCGGGCTCACGCCCAACGCTGGAGGGGCGGGCGTACTCCAACAGTCCGCGCACGATCTGGTCGATACGGCGGGCCTCCCGCTCCATCCCGTCGACCAGCTCGGCGTCTCCCCCGCGCCGACGCACCACCGCCAAGTACCCCATCATCGCACCGAGCGGGTTTCCGACCTCGTGGGCGACGCCCGCCGCGAGGCGCCCGATCGACGCCAGCTTTTCCGCCTGGATCAGGTCGCGCTGGGTGGCGACGAGCAGGCGATTGGTGTTGTCCAGGGAACGTACGTTGGCGGCAAGTCCGCTGCGCTCCTGGAGCATCTGGTCGGTCAGCGTGTTGACCGCCTCCGCCAGGACAGCGATCTCCCGGGTCTCGCCGACCGGGATTCGCCGCTCCGTGTCTCCGGCCGCGATCGCGTGGGCCCCCTCCGCCACCGCCTGCAGCGGACCGACGACGAGACGCTGGATCAGATAGCCACCCAGGACGACAAACACCCCGACGTCCACCAGGACCAGAAGGAACAGGAGGGTCTTCCAACGGGTGCCGGAGATCCCGGATGTGGTGAGCATGACGGAGGAAGACACCGCCAGGATCAGAGCCGCAAGCGCGAGAAATCCGAGATTGAAAAGCAGCTCCGCGCGCAGCGAACTCCGGTCCTCGCCGGAGCTCGCGCGTGAGCTTTCGGTCAGCCGCGGCGGGAGTCCGTCATGCTTCAGCGCCTCGTCCATCGGGGGCAATGGCTCCATCCACAAGGGCGGGATCCCGGACGGTGTCGCGGGAGGTCGGCTTTTTGCGAGACGCGCCGTACGCGTCCTTTTCGATCTCGTGCCAGAGCCGGTCCACGACCGCACCGGTCGGCTCTGTCCACTGGATAAGGTCTTCGGCCTGAGCGCGCTCCATCGCGCGCCGCAGCGAATGTTTGCTGATCGGCTTTCTCATCGGGCTCCTTCCGCTGAAGATGAACGGTGCACACGCTCGCCCTCACTGGGCACACCACGTCACGGGGTGATTCGAGGCCGAGTGCGGAAGAAAGCCCGTCTGCAAGGTTCAGGCTTGAACGGCAGCGTGCGGATCGACTTCCCAGCGGACGGTTCCTTCCGCCTCCGGAGCATAATACTCGGTGCAGTTCTACGACACCAGCGCCCGCTTGGATACCGCCTGAAAGCCGTTCATGGCTGCTCCACGATCGTCACGGAAGGGCGCACGAAGCGATGAGCCGGGTGGGACTCGAACCCACGACCATTGGATTAAAAGTCCAGTGCTCTACCAACTGAGCTACCGGCTCGAAGCTGAAAGAACAAACATACATCGGATCGGCGGCCGATTCAACCGCTACGCCGCGGGGGAGACACGCCGCCACCGTGAACCTAGCCACGCGCCTCCGACGGCGGCCGCGATCTGGAGCAACAGCAGGCCCGCGGTGAAACCGGCGCTCAGGCCGTGCCAGGTGGTTGCGCCGGTCGGCTCTCCGAAGAACAGGTTGACCCCGACCCAGGCGAGCAGCGAGAACAGGCCGATTGCCACGCCATGGAGGATCGGAGCGCTTCCCACGCGCGCTCCGGCGGAATAGCCGCCGATCCCGAAGCCCAGAGCGGAGGCGATGGCGATCCACTCCGCGGGAGCGTCCGACTCTGCCCCGAGAACGCCGCTCGCGATCAGGACGAAGAGCACCGCCGCGGTCGCGGCCGCGGCGATGAACCAGCCGAAGGCGATCCAGGAAGGGCGGAGATTCTGCAGGTGTTCGCTGTGCATCCTCAGGCCGCGTTGGTAGATGGAAGGCAGAGCTGCACGGGAGCGAAGGAGAGCCGGTGGTGCGGCGTAGGCCCGAGATCCCGAAGCGCGGCGCGGTGCGCTTCGGTACCGTACCCCATGTTCCGCTCCCAGGCGTAGCCGGGGTAGCGACGCGCCAGCCGCGCCATCAGCCGGTCGCGGACGGTTTTCGCGACGATCGACGCGCAGGCGATGGAGTGCACACGTGCATCGCCCCCCACCACCGCGGTATGCCGGTCGGTCCCGAGCTCCGCGACCGGAAGCCCGTCCACCAGCAGGTGGTCGGGGCGGAGCCGGAGCGAGGC
>JALZKG010000135.1 GCA_030859365.1 Gemmatimonadota bacterium | reverse complement strand
GCACCAGCGTCCCCCCCGCCTCCACAAACGCACGTAGCGCGGCGATCCCGGGCGCGCCCAGCCCGCCCGCGTACTCCGCCGGGGAGCGCGCCGGGTCCAGCCCGCGCGTCATCTCCCGGTACGATATGTCCGGGACGACGATGGCGTCGAAGTCCGCGGCCAGGTTGCCGCCGCGGATCCGTGCGTCTTTGACGGTGTCGAACGGGACACCCCAGCGCTCAAAGACCCAGCGCGTCCAACCCTCGTCCATGCTCGCCGTCCACGGCTTGTACAGACCGACGCGGAGGCGCTGCAGCCCGGGGGCCTCGCCCCCCTCGCCGACCCCGACGGCGTGGACCCCCCACTGCGCGGCCCAGCGGTCCACCCGTGTCCGCAGGTCAGGCACGCCGGCAAGCACCGGCGTGCCCGCCGGCCAGGATATTCCGCCGCCCACCGCGAGCGGCTCCCGCAGCCAGGTCACCCGTCCGCCCAAGCGCAGCGTTTCGTGGATGGCGCGGTGGGTCGCGTTCATCCGCGGGTCCAGCGCGTAGCGCGGCCCCTGGTCCGTGACAGTGCCGGGGCGGACGATGACCGAGTCCACCCGCACCAGCGCGTCGCTTGCGAAGGGGCGCGCCACCTCGCGCACGTCCACCCCCATCTGCAGCGGGAGCGTCCATCCCGCCAGGTCGTACGGCGGGGCGGGGGGGCCGCCGGGGAACCGGCGGCGGTCGGGGTAGCGCTGGATCTCCAGCAGGTCCTTGGCGTGGGCGCGGAAGGGCTGCGCCGCCAGCACCACGTGCGTCCAGGCCGGGTAGGTGATCCCGCCCGCTTCGAACGGCGCCTGCGCGCGGTGGACCTCCACCCCGCCGCGGCGGAGCGTCTGGAGCAGCTCGGCGGCGGAGCCGGGGTCCCGCTGGTCGGCGGGGACCACGTAGGCGAAGGGGTCGCCCTCGCGACCCGCGGCGACCTGCCGCTCCGCCATCTCCACCCCGTGGCGCACCCAGTCGCCGCGCTGCCGCGCGAGCAGCCGCACCAGCGAGCGCGCCGCGACGAGCTCGTACTCCACGATGTCGCGGGCGCGCCACCACCCCCCCTCCCACGGCTCCGGGAACATGGAGCCGAGCGTGGGCTGCCGCAGCGAATCGGGGTGCTGGTAGATGGGCGAGGCAACGTCCACGCTCGCCGCCTCCGACAGGATCCCCACCATGTTGTGGCGCGCGGGAACGGTGCGTCCGCCGCCGTGCCACCACAGATCGAAGGTTTCCCCATGCGACACCCCGGTCTTGCCTGCCGCGGTCAGATCCGCGGCCATCTGCACGCCCGCCAGATTGGTGAGGCGGACGAGGAGCGGATCCAGGTTGGGGTTGAGCGGGTCGGCGAAGGGGGGGATGAAGAAGCGAGCCCCGCGGTTCCCCATCTGGTGCACGTCGAAGACGACGTGCGGAAACCAGTCGCGGTAGAGCACGTCGCTGACGGCGCGCGTCTCCGGCTGGGTGATCATGAAGAAGTCGCGGTTGTTGTCGTGCCCGGTGTAGTGATGGTACATCCAGGGCATCGGCGAGCGCGCGAAGGGGGTGTCGCGGGTCTGCAGGTACCAGCCGCGCACCAGGTCCAGCCCGTCCGGGTTCATCCCCGGGACCAGGAGCACCACCACGCTGTCGAGCAGCGCGGCCATTTCGGGGTCGGTGGCGAGCCCGTGCGCCAGCTCCATCGACATCTGCGTCGCCATGATCTCGTTGCCGTGGAGCGACGCTCCGACGAACGCCACTGCCGGCTGCTCCCGGTAGAGCCGCTGGAGCTCGGCCGGGGCGACTCCGCGCGGATCGGCCAGCTGCGCCTGCCCCGCACGTATCGCGGCCAGCCTCGCATGGTTCTCCGGCGAGGTGATCACGGCCATCACCATCGGCCGTCCCAGAACCGAGGTTCCGATCTGCTCCAGCCGCACATACGGCGATGCGGAGGAGAGCCGTTCGAAGTAGCCGAGAATCCCCGACCAGTCGGCAAGCCGTCCGTCGGCACCCACCTGATGGCCGAGCACCTGCTGAGGATTCGGGATGGCCTGTGTGGAAGCGGGCAGCGCTCCCGTGGCCAGCGAAACGAGCAGGATCAGAACCCCGAACAGTCGTGAACGCATTCGATCTCCATGGATTGAGCTGACGTGCGCACGCAGAGACGACAGCGGCGGCGGATCATCTTTCGTAAACATCTTCCTACTCATTTCGTCTCGTGGGAGAAATGATCGTCCGGAGGACCAGTCGCCTCCTCTGCGCCGAGGTCGCTCCGAAGCTCCCAGAGGTCCGGAAAGAACTTGCGTTCCGCGCTCTTCCGCAGGTAGTGAACCCCCGTACTCCCCCCGGTGCCCGGCTTGTCCCCGATCATCCGCTCCACCATCGCCACGTGACGGAGCCGCCATAGGCGGAACGACTCGTCGAACTCGATGAGCGCCTCCGCCAGCATGAAGAGATCGTAATGGTTGTCCGCGTCTATGTAGAGG
>JALZKG010000132.1 GCA_030859365.1 Gemmatimonadota bacterium | reverse complement strand
CACCATGACCAGGGGCGGGGTTCGTGAAGCGGTCCTGCGCAGCGACACGGCGTACTTTCGCGAATCCGCGAACGAGGCGGATCTGGTGGGAGTGAAGCTGGACTTCTTCGATGAGAACGGTGCGCCTTCGGGGCAGCTCACCTCCCGGACGGGTCACTACGATCTCCGCACCGGCGCAATGACAGCCACCGGCAGCGTGGTTCTGGACATCGATATGGAGGGACGGCAACGGCGCATCGAAACCGAAGAGCTGCACTACGACCTGAAGGGCGACCGCATCTGGAGCGACAAGGCCACTACCTCGCGGGAAGGCGCCACGGTGTACCGGGGGAGCAGCTTCACCTCGGACGCGCGCTTCCGCAACGTCCAGGTGCAGGGCGCAAGCACCACGGGCGGCGTGGAGACCGGCGGAACGGGGATCAGCTTCTGATGAAGGCGCTTGCTCTCCTGCTCACCTCGGCTGCGCTGCTCACCCTCCCGGCCACGGGCACGGCCCAGCAGGGCGGAGATCGCTGCGACCTCGATCGCAGCCTGCCCGCCCCCGTGAGGATCGTGGAGGAGGCAGGCGCTTCCCTGGTGTACGTCGACGGCCGCTTTCTGGTACGCTGCGACAGCGGCTCGCTGCTACAGGGGGATCGGGCGCTCATTCGCCAGGCGACGCGGGACATCGAGATCATCGGCAACGTGTTCTACTCCGATGCTCAACGGACGCTGATCTCGGAGCGTGCCCCCTACACCTCCTCCACCGGCCGGCTCTTCGCCACCGGCAACGTGGTCTTCACCGACATCGCCCGCGGCTCCACCCTCCGCGGCCCGGAGTTGGAATACCTTCGCCCCCTGCAAGGCCGCCCGGAGGCGCAGATCGTCGCAACTCAGCGGCCGCACCTGACGCTGGTGCCCGCCCAGGAGGCGCGCGGCAGCCGCGAACCGCTGGAGGTGGACGCCGACCGGATCACCGGAACGGGGCAGGATCGTTTCGCCGCGGCCGGCCGGGTCGTGATCCGGAGGAGCGATCTGGACGCCAGCGCAGAGCAGGCGCTTTACACCGCCGCACCGGAACGGCTGGAACTGGTCGGCGCCGCCCGGATCCGCAGCGATAAAACCATCCTTTCGGGAAACCGCGTGGAAGCCGACCTCGTTGCGGGGACCGTGCAGCGGGTGCAGTCGCGGGGGAACGCGCGCGTGGAGGGAGAGCGATTCACCCTCTCCGGCGCCGAGATCGACGCCGCTCTTCCCGGTTCCAGCATCGATCGGGTGGATGCTCGTGGTGACGCCGCGCTGTTCGAGCCTCGCATGCGGGTGGAAGGCTCCGAGATCCGACTCTTCTTCCGGGCCGACTCGCTGCAGCGGGTGGTGGCGAAACGATCGCCCGGAGCCGAGCGGCCCGTCGTCACGGCGAACGGATTTCGGATGGAGGGGGACTCCCTCGACGCGGACCTTCCGTCCCAGCGGCTGGAGCGGGTGGTCGCCATCGGCTCGGCGCGGGGCGAAGCGTACGACACCCTGCCGGATGGAAGCCGTGCCGGTCCCGTACCCGACGGCTCGCCCGCATCACTCGTCTCCTACGACTGGATCGAGGGCGACACGCTGACGGGATTCTTCGCACCCGCCGCGGCCGGGGCTCCCCGCGACGCCGGCGAAGACGTGGAGTTGCGCAGGGCGCTCGCGCAGGGCACCGCGCGCTCGTTGTACCGGGTGCGGGAGGAGCGCGAGACCGCTTCTCCGGGAGAGCGGCCTTCCATCAACTACGTCGCCGGAGACACCATCGACCTGGCCTTCGCGGAAGGGGAGGTCGACGAAGCGCGTGTGCAGGGCCTGAAGCGCGGCGTGTACCTGCAGCCGGGCAACGCGAACGCCGCGCCTCCTCCCGGTCCACGGCCGCCGTCCGGCCCCGGGGGGAGCGGCCGATGATGAGCACGGCCCGGCTGCCGACGCCGGGTGCGGTCGGAGCGCTCACGCTCAAGGCGCGGGGTCTGGTCAAGAGCTACCGGCGCCGCCGCGTGGTCAACCAGGTCGACCTGGAGTTGGCCGAAGGGGAGATCGTCGGGCTGCTGGGGCCGAACGGGGCGGGGAAGACCACCACCTTCTACATGGTCGTGGGCCTGATCCGGCCCGACGCGGGCGACGTGTTCCTTGGCGGCGAGCGGTTGACAGGCGTGCCGATGTACCGCCGGGCACGGCGAGGGATCGGCTACCTGGCTCAGGAGCCGTCGATCTTCCGCAAGCTGACGGTGGAGGAGAACGTGATGTCCATCCTGCAGATGATGGACATTCCGCGCCGCGAAAAGGAGCTTCGCCTGGAGTCGCTGCTCGACGAACTCGGCATCAAGCGGCTGCGCGACACCAAGGCGTACGCGCTCTCCGGCGGGGAGCGGCGGCGGCTCGAGATTACCCGCTCGTTGGTGACGCAGCCGCGCTTCATGCTCCTGGATGAGCCCTTCGCCGGAGTCGATCCGATCGCGGTGCACGACATTCAGGGAATCGTCTCCGACCTCCGTCGGCGGGGGATCGGCGTGCTGATCAGCGATCACAACGTGGAGCAGACGCTCGACATCGTCGACCGTGCGTACATCATGTACGACGGGCGTGTACGTGTGGCGGGGAGCGTTTCGGAGCTGGTGTGGAACGATGAAGCCGCGGAGATCTACCTCGGCCCTACCCTGACCGCCCGCATGCGGGAGCGGTATCCCCAACCCGACTGAGCATACCCATATATGAAGACGGGACTTTACCAGGGAACGGCGCTCAAGCAGGAGATGAAGATCAACCCTCGCCTCTACCAGGCGATGGATCTGCTCTACATGCCACTGCTCGACCTGCAGGCGCACCTGAAGCAGGAGCTCCTGAACAACCCCTTCCTGGAGATGATCGAGGCGGAGGTGGAGGACCAGGTCGAGGTGGAGGCGGAAAAGAAGGAGGACGACGAGATCGACTGGGAGGAGATCCTCCTGAACGGCTTCGAGGCCGGGGGACGCCGGGAGGAGTACGAGGAGCGGGAGTACTTCGAGCCGGTCTCGGTGGCGGAGAGGGGGCTCGGTGACCACCTCAACGATCAGCTGACGCTGCTCCGGCTGTCGGCGCGGGAGCTGCTGCTGGGCGATGAAATGATCGGCAACGTCACCGACGAAGGATACCTGGTCTGCTCGATCGAGGACGTGGTCAATTCGCTCAACGACTTTCTTCGCAGCGCGGATGCGAGTTGGGCGGACTCGCCCGAAGAAGCACGGCCGTACACACTGGAGGAGGCGGAGGCGATGCTCCGGGTGGTGCAGAGCTTCGATCCAGCCGGGATCGCCGCCCGCAACCTGCAGGAGTGTCTCATGCTGCAGCTCCGCGACAGCGTCTTTCAGCAGCTCGCCCGTGCGGCCGGAGGAATCGAGCCGCCGGCGGAGGAGGTGGACGCGAAGCTGGCGGAGAACCGGGCCTACACGATCGTCCGGGACTACTTCGACCAGTTGATCAACCATCGCTGGTCGGAGATCTCCAAGGATCTTTCCATCACCCCGCGCGACGTGCAGGACGCGGCCGACGAGGTAGCGAAGCTCGACCCGAAGCCCGGTCTCAAGTACGCCAACCATGGCGACAACTACATCATCCCCGATCTGATCGTCGAAAAGATCGATAGCGACTACCTGGTTTTTCTGAACGATACCAGCCTGCCGCGCTTGAAGCTGTCGCGAACGTACCGTGACATCGCAAAGGACAAGAAGAAGTTCATCGGCGAGAACAAGGAGTTCATCTCCAACAAGCTGAACTCCGCCAATTGGATGATCCAGGCCATCGAGCAGCGGCGGCAGACCATGCTCAAGGTGATGAACTTCATCGTCGACCGCCAGCGCGAGTTCTTCGAGCGCGGAGTGCAGCACCTCCGCCCGCTGACGCTCCGGGAGGTGGCCGAGGTCATCGATATGCACGAGTCCACCGTATCGCGCGTGACGAACGAGAAGTTCGTGCAGACGCCGCGCGGGGTGTTTCCGCTCAAGTTCTTCTTTTCCTCGGGCCTTTCCACGACGTCCGGCGAGGATGTTTCGGCCCGCGGAATCAAGGCCCAGATCCAGAAGCTCGTCAACGATGAGGACCCGGCGCACCCGCTGACGGATCAGGCGATTGTCAACATCCTCAAGGAGGAAGGGATTCAGATCGCCCGCCGCACCGTCGCCAAGTACCGCGATCAACTCGGGATCCTGTCCGCCCGCATGCGCAAGCGGGTGTAGGCGGAGCGTGCCCGACACGATCGCCGCCGCACCCGCGCGAGGGGTGGACGCCGCGCACCCGCCGGTGCTGCCGGCGGAGCTGCGTAGCAATTTCGCCGTGCTCATTCCCGCGTACAACGAGGTGGAGAGCATCCCCGCCCTCTTCGCGGCACTGCGCGAAACCTTTGCCCGACACGCCCTATCGGGGGAGGTGATCCTGGTGGACGACGGGTCCACCGACGGCACCTACCAGGTGGCGCTGCGGGAGGGCGCCGGCTGGCAAAGGCTTCAGGTAATCCGCCACCGCCGCAACCAGGGGAAGACGGAGGCGATGATGACGGCGGCGGCCGCGGCCGAGTCCGACCACCTGATCCTCTTCGATGCCGACCTGCAGCATTCGACCGAGGAGTTTCCTCGCTTTCTGGCAAAGCTCGGCGAAGGGTGGGACATCGTGACCGGGCGCAAGGTCGGGGCCTACGAGAAGCGCGCCGTCAGCTCGGTATACAACCGCCTGTCGCAGCGTCTTTTCGAGGTTCCGGTGCGGGATCTCAACTCCATGAAGGCGTTCCGACAGGAGGTGCTCGCGGAGCTGGCGCTCCGGCACGACTGGCACCGCTTCTTCGTGGTGCTCGCTCACCACCGCGGCTACTCGGTCACGGAGATCGACATCGAGCTGTTTCCGCGGCAGGCGGGCGTGTCGAAGTACTCCGGCCGCAGCCGCGTGCTCGTCGGGGTAGGTGACCTGGTGGTGGTGTGGTTCTACCTGAAGTTCAGCGAAAAGCCGATGCAGCTCTTCGGCGGCTCCGGGCTGGCGCTGATCGTGGTGGGGTTGCTTGTCGGCGTCGTTGCGATCATCCTGAGGATCGCCGAATGGATGCCGCCCTTCGGCTACCGTCCGCTGCTGACGCTGGTGCTCCTGCTCGAGACCGTCGGATTCATGCTGTTCGGGTTCGGTCTCGTCGCCGAGCTGATCGCAACCCTGCGTATCGAGGTCGATCAGCTCCGCCGCGGCCTCCGACGCTGAACGCTCGCTAGCTCTCCACCATTTGCGGGAGCGTGGTCAGCTCCTGCACCCGCAGGCGCCGCTCTCCACGCGGAAGCTGCAGCTGCACCTCCTCGCCTACCTGCCTGCCCAGAAGCGCCTGTCCGAGCGGCGACGCGACCGAAATCTGCCCTCCCTCGACATCGATGTAATCCCCGAAGACGAGTGTATAGCTTTCCTCCTCGTGTGTTCTCAGATCTACGAGAACGACGCGAGACCCGAATCCCACCCGGTCCGATGGGATCTCCGTCAGATCGATCTTGGACAGCTCGCCAAGCCGACGCGTCAGGTGGTTGAGCCGCGCCTGCACGAACTGCTGTCGCTCGAGCGCCGCCTTGTACTCCGAGTTTTCCCGCAGGTCTCCATGCTCCACGGCGTTCTGGATCGCGCGGGGAAGGGTGACCTGCAGCTCGTGGCCGAGGCGCTCGATCTCGTCTCCCAGCCGGCTCTTCAGCTCTTCAAGCATATCCGTCCAGATACCGTGGGCGAGAAGGGGTGCGCCGTGCGGCGCCGTCGTCTATGGTAACCCGTCGGCGTAAGCGGCGCTACCGCCCCGTCGTTCTCCCCCGACCTCCACCGCCCAGCAACAGCAGCGCGGGGATAATCTCCGCCACCACCGTCCACAGACGAACGGCGAGCGCCAGGGCCGCGGCGACCGACGCGGGAAGAAGTGCGGACAGGAGTCCGGCGAGCGCAAGCTCCTTTGCGCCGATGCCCGCCGGCGCTACGAACACCAGATACCCCGCTACGAAGGCCAGCGCATTCATCGCGGCCAACGCCGCCGTGCTTCCGGAGGGTATCGGAACCAGCGCCGAGATGAAGAGGTGCAGTGCCGCCCCGTACAGCAGCCAGGACGCCGCGTTCATGGACACCAGCAGAACCCCGTCGTGCCACCCCCCGCTCCAGCGGGCGAGCGGGCGGCGTGCGAGCCTTTCCGCGACAGCAAGCGCCGCGCGGATCAGCCTGGGATGGACGAGCAGGAGAAGCAGGGGCGCGAGCCACCGGAGCAGGGGAACGCTCCCGGGCGGGAGCAGCGATTCGGGGAGGAAGAGCAGGGAAATTCCGCCCGCAGCGAGTAGGGTGAACCCCATCTGAACCACAAGCGAGGTGATCCCGACCGCCGGAGGCAACCCCGACGCGGCGCCGAGCTGCGCGACTCCCACGAGCTGCCAGATCTTCCCCGGAACGTAGCGCGCGAGGTTGGACAAGAACCAGATGCGGCAGAGAGCCAGGTAGGGGATGCGAACGCCGAAGCGTCGCAGCACCAATTGCCAGACCCACACCCCCCAACCGAGGATGACGGACAACGCAAGCGTCGAGAGCGCCAGCGGAAGCGGATGGAGCTGCCAGGGGAACTCGCGGAGCCGCGGGAGGTCGCGCGCGACCGCGCTCACCAGGAAGCCCAGCGCCGCTGCGACGAGCAGCGATCCCAGAACCCGCTTCAGCTGCGCCCCGTTCAAGGAGCGGGCCGGGGACGCCGCCGGCCGGCCGCCAGGAGCCAGACTCCGTACAGCGCCAGCACCCCGAAACCGGCGAGATAGATGACAAACCCGCTCCGCAGCTCGGCCGGCCGAAATTCAAAGCGCACTTCGTGCTCGCCCGCTGGCACGACGACGCCACGGAAGGTGTGGTTGGTGCGGAAGATCTCCGCCCGCCGCCCGTCGACCGTCGCTTCCCACCCCCTGTAAAAGTTGTCGGCGAGGACCAGGAGCGCGGTGCGGTTGGCGCGTGTCCGAACGCGGACCCGGTCCGGGGTGTGCTCCAACACCTCCGCGCCGCCGGTCAACTGGGTGGAGGGGAGACGAGGGATGTTTCCTTCGACAAAGGCGACCCGCCGAGGATCCCATTCCATGCTCTGCATCCGGGCGAGCGAGCCTCCAGGCGCGGACGGGAGCGCCTCTGGCACCAGATACGCGCGGGGGAGCGACCGCGTGTTTTCGTACACGAGGGCGCTCCCCCGATGCACCTCGCGGAGCGCCGGGTGGGAGAGCGGCGCCATACTGATCACGAACCGAACGTTCGCCCCATCCAGGAATCCGGGACTGCTCCGAAAGGCGATCGCCTGCCCCTCCGAGGTGTCGACGATCCCCGCCTCGGTGATCCAGTTGTGCCAGTCGATGTACGTCTGGGTTCCCGCCCCGAGGTACTGGTTCCATCGCTGCAGCGGGTTGGGGTGCTCGCCGCCCGCCTGCTCGATCCCGTATAGCATCGGATAGTTGCCGCCGTAAGGACCACCGCTGCGATAGGGCTGAGGAAACGGAAAGTTCCACACCCGCGCGGGCTGCGGCTGACTCTGCAGAAAGGAGATCACGTCGTCCGGAGCGAAGGTGACCTCCGGCTCATCGACGGTGTGCAGGAAGCGTCGGTCGATGATCCACAGATCCGCGAGCGTTACGGTGGCCAGCGCGACCGCGGCGAGCCCCGCCGCCATCCGCCGCTGCATCCACGCCCACAGAATCGCTCCGACCGCTGCGGCGAAGAACGCAAAGCGCATCCAGCCCTGTGCCGCGCTCGGCGCCCCGGACATGGCGGCATCGCCGCCGGACATCGCGGCGCCGAGCAGCGACAGCCCGACGATGCCGCCCGTGACCCACGCGGTCACGGCCGAGATCCGCTCGCTCTCGGCTCCCGCTCTCCCGCGTGTCGTGCGGACTCCCTCCCACAGCGCTGCCAGACGCTCGAGGGTGAGAGCGGCCATCGTCACCAGCGCCATGGCTACCACGAAGAACGACAGGGAAGGGGCGCGGAAGCGCTTCGTTCCCGGCAGGATCTCGTAGTACAGCCGGTAGAGCGGGGTATTGCCACCGAGCGCGATGGAAAGGAAGAACAGCGCCAGCCCACCGAAGAACCACCAGTACCGGTCGCGGCGAGAGATGGCGAAACCGAGCGCGAGCAGCACCACCACGAAGGTACCGGCATACTCGGTGTGCAGCTTGAATCCATTCTGGCCCTGATAGGGGGGGAAGAGCGGGCGGCCGTCGATGGGATCGGCGACCGACGCGCCGGCCTGCTCCGGCACCGCGATACTGAGGAGCTCGGCGATCGGCATGGAGTACGAGGTGGAGTATTCGTACCCTCGTCCACCCTCCTGGCCGCGCGGTGACTCGGGGATATAGTCCAGAAAGGGCAGAAAATCGACCGCGGCGAGTGCGAAGGCGAACGCGACCGCACCGAGCCCGAGGAGCACCGTCTTCGCGAGGCGCGCGGGATGCCGAACCACCCCCAGGTGAAACAGGCAGAAAACGGCCCAGATCACCGCGGCTACAAGGAGGTAGTAGGCATTCTGGATCTGAAACGAGAGCAGCGCGAAGCCGAGGGTCGCCGCCGCCCCGGCGAAAGCCGGCAGCGTCGCGGTGCGGATTCCCCGGTGCAGAAAGAAGAAGAAAAGGGGAGCGACCGTCGCGACCATGATCCGTCCGTCGTGGCCCGCGTACACCCACGACATGGTGATCCCGGTGAACTGGAAGGCGAGCCCCGCGATGAACGCCACCCAGCGCCTGCACCCGAGCTCCCCCGCCAGCAGGTACATCCCCACGCCCGCGGCCCCGAAGTGGAACATGAACACGAAGGGGAGGACACGACGGGTGGAAAGCACCATGTCCGACAGAAAGTGCACCGGGTGGTAGGTGCTCCCCGGATTGGCCGCGAGGGGCATGCCCCCGAATACGTAAGGCACCCACTTCGGAAGCTCCCCCGCGGCGAGCCTCTCCGAGATGAAGTTGTAGAAGAAGTAGCCGCCGGCCAGGTAGTCGGTTCCGAAGATGTGGCGGCCGGGGAGAAACGTCGGAAGAAAGTACAGCAGCGACAACGCGAAGTAGACCGCCGCTGCGCGTCCCGTGGTCAGCCAGCCGAACGGCTCCGCCTCCCCTTCAGAGTAAGTGGAGGAAGTGGACCTGGGTGCGTTCGCCATAGGAGCTCGAAGG
>JALZKG010000130.1 GCA_030859365.1 Gemmatimonadota bacterium | reverse complement strand
GCCTCCTGGTTTCCGAGGGCAAGGGAGCCGGTGCCTTTCGGGTGGTCGAGGCGGGCGAGGATGGCCGCACGATCGCGGAGGGGGAGTTCGCCGGCGGGTAGCCCCGAAACCACGCGTCGAGACACCCGTCCCTCCCCGTCCGCCCTCCCCCTTCGCTCTACCCGCTGAGTGGCTCCGCCTCCCGGGGTATCTTCCGCTCCAGCAGCGGCGCGAGCAGCTCGCCGACTCCGGCCTGCTCCATCCGCCGCCACTGCTCCGGGTCCCCTCCCCAGTCGGTCCGGCGCAGAAGCAGATCCTCCAGATGGACCACGGCTTCTTCGCGGACGATCGCGGTCACGAACGCCACGGCGTCCGCCGGATCATCCCGCAGGAGGCGCAGAAGCCGGTCGGCGGAGAGGATCTCCCGCGGCGGGGGGCGCGTCGCCGCACCCTCCTGGGCTCCCGTGCTCCCGATTCGTGCGCCGAAGATGGCGCGTACGCTCTTCTCCGCCACCCGCCGTGCGGTGGTGAGCTTCACCCCCGAAACGCTGAACAGGCCGCGAGGCCCGCCGTCGGCGGCATGGTCGTGCAGGACCTCCCGCGCGGCCGTGTCCGGGCTTCCCTCCGCACGCGCGGGAAGAAAACCGGCATAGATCCGCAGAATCTCATCGCGCCGCAGATTCAGCCCCGGGATCGCCGCGTTCAGATCCCCCACAAACTCTTGCAGCGCCCCTTCCGGGGGGTGCGGATCGTCCGCAGAGCCCGTCCACGAAGCATGAAAGGTACCCGCCAGGATCCGGTTCTGCGACGGGTGGAGAAAGTAGGTGCGCCCGCCAGGCCGCTTCGGCGCGACCGCGAGTCCGGTTTTCGCCAGGGGTGCGCGGTCCAGAAGGACGTTGAAGGCGAGCGAAGGTCGGAACAGCCGCGGCACGTCCTGGTGGAAACGCTCGGCCGTGCCCCGCGTCCAGGGACCCGCGCAGTTGACCACCACGGGAGCCCGATACTCCAGTTCGGCCTCACCCGCCGCCCGGTCGCGGGCGCGGATCCCGACCACCTGGCCACCGTCCGCCAGCAGCGCTTCGGCCTCGACGTAGTTGAGAGCCGTCGCGCCACCCGCCGTCGCCCAGTGCAGCAGCTCCATGACGAGCCGCTCCGGGTGAGGCATCACCGCGTCGTACCAGAGCGCGGCGCCCCGAAGACCTTCCCGGTCGACGGACGGAAACACGGCCCGCGTCTCGGCCGTGTCGAGCACCCGGCCGTTCGGAAGCTGGCTCCCCGCTGCCACGCCCCGATTGCGGTGCCGCGATAGCAGATCGTTCATCCGCAGCACCGCCCGGAGCACCGCCGGGCGCTTCAGCCCCGTGCCGTAGAGCGGCATCAGGCAGGGGAGCGGGCGGATCAGATCCGGGAAGTGACGCAGAAACCAGCTGCGCTCCCCCACCGACTCCCGGAACCGGCGCAGATCGAGCGTTTGCAGGTAGCGCAAGCCGCCGTGGATGATTCGCAGGCTGTTCCAGGTCGTGGCGCCGCCGAAGTCGTCCCGCTCCACGAGCAGCGGCCGCAATCCCCGACGGACCGACTCCAGCGCGAGCGTCACGCCGTAGATGCCGCCGCCGACGATGACGAGGTCGTAGCGGGCGGCCGCCGCCGCCCGCGGATCGCGGAGGATCATGGGGTCGAGGGCGCGCGCGGTATCCGCTTGCGAAGCTGCATTCCCACCTGCGAGCGAAAGAAGCCGAGGAGGTTTTCTCCCGTTCCGTAGGTGGCGGGCTGCGCAACCGCCCGACGGAGCCGGTCCTTGAGGCTTGCTGCCGGGCCACCGCGCTCCACGCCGGCGGCGAGAACGAAGCCACGCCCGCCCACCTTTCGGGCCTGCTCCGCGAAGGGAAGCGGGTCGCTTCCCGGGAGGACCAGCAGGCCCCGCGCCTCCGCGACCCGAAAGAGCGGAGGGCGGGGCGAGCGGTGAAGCCGCCCCCCGTTGTCCCCCAGAAAGAGCCGCGGCGAAACCGAGGTGCGGACCAGGTCGGCCGCCAACGCCCCCCGCCGCAGCCACCACTTCCCGAACCCCCAGGGGAGCACCGGAAGAGCGTCGGCGGCCAGGACGGCGTCGATGGTGTCCCGCGCCGGGAGACCATCCGGGATCTCCCGCTCGCAGCCGAGCGCCAACACCTCCAGACCCTCCGTCGACACGATCTGGCGGCCGGCGATCAGCACCAGCTCTTCGCCGCTCGCACTCCGTGCCACCAGCGAAATCGCTTCTCCGGTGGGATGGAAGCCCCACCTGCCGCTCGCGCTCTGCCAGGCCGTGTCGCGGCGCGTGCGAAGGTAGTCGCTCCCGGCGGTTTCGGTGAAGCAGAGGCATCCGGGCACGTCCGGTGTCAGCCCTGCCTCCGCCGCGGCGCGGCGGAAGTTCTCGGCGGCGCTGTCGAGAAACAGGTCCTCGTCGAAGCAGGGGTGGAAGTGGACGTGCGCGTCGACCAGGGCGGGGCGCGCGGATTTCGCTCGGGTCTCTGGCTCGCGGGCCGCCATCGGGTTGAGTCCACCGGGGGTTCTCAGGGGAAGAGCCGCTCGATCCGCCATCCGCCCGGAGCGTGTGGATCGGGCGTGTACACGTCCCGCTCGTGCAATCGGCTCGGCCGTCCCTGCCAGAACTCGATGCGGTGGGGCGCCACGCGGAAGCCGGACCAGAAGGGGGGGCGGGGCACCCGCTCGTCCGCAAACCGAGCCTCCACCTCCCGGACGCGCTCCTCCAGCAGCGCGCGATCCGGCAGCGGCGCGCTCTGCCGCGACGCCCACGCCCCCAGCTGACTTCCGCGGGGGCGCTCGGCGAAGTACGCGTCCGCCTCCGCGTCGCTCACCGGCTCGGCTCGGCCTTCCACCCGCACCTGCACCTCCAGCGGCTGCCAGTGGAAGCAGAGCGCCGCGTGCGGGTTCGCGCGCAGCTCCCCGCCCTTGCGGCTCCGCAGGTTGGTGTAGAAGACAAAACCGCGCCGGTCGAACTCCTTGAGCAGCACCATCC
>JALZKG010000129.1 GCA_030859365.1 Gemmatimonadota bacterium | reverse complement strand
GAGGTGCCGGCGAAGTCGGCGCCGAGCTCCCACCCGAGCTCGAAGTCGGCTCGCTCGTCCCAGCGGGAGGTGATCCGGAGGACGATCTCCAGGGAAGACGGATGCACCCGGAAGCGGAGGTCGAGGTCCAGACCGCGGAAGAGGATTCCGTGCCTGCGGCCGCTGCCGCCGGAGCCGCTCCCGCCGCCCCCGCTCGACTCGACAGGGGGATGGATGTAGTCGAACACCAGCTCGTGGGGCGCCGTCTCGGCCACCGAGCAGGGGAAGGGCTCGTCGCCGTCGATCTCCAGGCGCAGGGTGCGTAGGTAGCGGGTCTCGCGGAAAAAGAACCCGCTGAGCGGCTCGGTCCCCGCGCGACCCCGGTTGTCCACGACCAGCACGGCCGGACCCCGCCAGGCGTAGCGGGTCTCGGGACGGACGTGGGCAGTGGGGAAGAGAACGCTCATCTCCCCTCGCCGGTGGGCCTCTCGTCGTCCACGCAGGCACCGCACCGGCGCGTCTGCGGAAGCAGCTCCAACCGCTCGGCCGCATGCATGCGGGACGCTTCGTCGGTCTCCTCCCGTGCGGCGGCGGCACCCAGGTAGGCGCAGGGGTGCCGCTCCCCGACACGAAGCCGGTGCTCCGCCGCCTCCGCGGCCCATCGCTCCAGGGAGCGGGTCAGCCGTGCCTGCTCGCGGAGGAGGCGGGTACGGATTGCCTCGTGCTCGGGCCAGCCCACGGTCCGATTTATCGGGCAAACCGACGGTAGGCGAGGCCGAATATTACCCCGTAGACGGCGTGCGCCAACGCCTGAAGCACCGTGCCGGCCGGCGGCAGCCAGAAGGGCGCCAGCCAGACGGGAAAGAGCAGCGGCAGCATCCAGAATCCGAGCCCGTACAGGGTCGCGCCGGTGATCAGCCCCCCGGCGACGGGTGAGATGCCCAGCCGCGGCAGGAGCGCGGCGTAGACCGATCCCACCAGGATGCCGAGGACGAGGTGCATCCCCAGCCCCAGCAGCACGTCGCCAAGGGCGAAGCCCGGGGGCTCCACGGCCGCCGGACCGAGAAGAAAGGAAGCGGGCACGCGCGCGACCGTCCATGGGTCCATGCCGCGGATCCACGACACCAGCGCGACCATGACGATGAACACCGCTTCGGCGACGAGCGAGGCGGCGATACCGGCGCCGTAGTTCGTGCGCAGCGTGGCGCGCGCCGGTCCTCCAGTCACGCGATCGGGTCCAGGACGCGGAGCATCGCGTCTGCCGCGATGCCGAAGACCAGGTGCCCAGCAAGCCCGCGGGCGTGCGTCTGCCAGGGGAACTCCTGGGGGCCCGGCGTGAGGCCGAGCGCCACGTTCGCGCCCTCATGATCAGCGCCCAGAACGCGGCACCGAAGAGCAGTCCGTTCCCGAGATCCGCCCCCGGCAGCCGGTGCCGCAGCGCGCCGTACGCCGCGCCCGCGCCCAGCGCCCAGTGGATCGTGGAGCCGGCCTGCTTACGCTGATCGTCGGACAGTTCCTGCCCGATTGCCTCCGCTGCCTTTTCCGCGGCGACGCCGTAGGCGGTCTTACCCCCGCGAGCTTCGTCCTCCGTCTGTCTTGCCTGCTTCGGCTCGTGCTCGTAGAGGTAGCTCGTGGTCCGGCCCATCACCCAGGTGGCGGCTGCGCCCGCGAGGGCGCCCTTCACCACGTCCGTCAGCAGGTTCCCGCCGTTCCGTCCTGTCCGCCGATGCTGCATTTCATCCTCCTGTCTCGGAAGTAATTCCGCTCTCCTTCCCCGGCTTCCGGGGGTCCATGCTGCCGCCGCCCTGCGGGATCAGATCCTGGCGTGCGCCTCCACCGGATCTGTCCGTGCCTTGTACCACCAGGCCACCACCGCCCCGAACACCACATGGGAGAAAACGCTCACCCAGTTGCGGGCGTTGGCGAACCACGGGCAGACCGGCGTCATTCCGTAGAACACGATGAAGTAAAGAAGCATCGCCAGGACGATCCCGACGAGGACCGCTGCCCCCATCCCGCGGTTGCGGACGATGAAGGCAGTCGCGATCCCGAAGGCGGTGGAAAGGGCGAAGTGGATCACCATCGCCACCATGACCGCGCCCCCATGGAATGTTCCGGGAGGCGGGAGCACCTCCTTCCCCAGCCCAATCGCGCCGATCATCCAGGGCGGGACCCATATGCCGGGCGCTCCCGCGCAACATCGGCGCCAGGATCATCTCCAGCACCAGGAACAGGATCCCGCCCACGATCCCCGCCACGATGACGGCGCTCCAGTCGATCCCTCCCGCGCGGTCCGCACGAGTCACGCCGATTTCTGCCATGATTGCTCCTGGGGTTATGAAGCCGATGTTCCCTGCGATGGCATCCGGTCGCGGCAGTTCAGCAACCGGATGGCTGCCTCACGGGCACGCGCAGGATCTCGGCTGCAGTGGGAAGATGAGGTTCATCCCGAGGTTGAGCCGGAGATTGTGCACGCCGTCGAAGCCGTCATCGCCCCTCCCCGACTGGGAGGAAAGCTGCTCCGCAGGTGAGTCGAAGACGTAGTGGTCCACCAGCTCCATCCGAATGAACGCCCCGAACTTCTTGGTCGGCGTGTTGGGAAGAATGTCGAGCCCGATTCCCCCCACAGCCGCAAAGCGGGTCGCCTTGTCGAAGAACACGGCCGCCTCGGCGATCGAGCGGCCCTTCCCCGCGGGGTTGTAGTGGGCGAGCCCTGCGCCGGCGGTTACGAACGGTGCCATGCGGCGAGGGCCCTTCGGGGAAAGGACCCGGTACATCACACCCATGTCAGCGAGCCAGACGTTCACGTCGCCGAAGGTGCCATCGAAAAGCTCTGCTTCGCCAAAGTCGCCACCGAGTCTTCGGTCTCCCCCCAGCTCGAACGGACGCTCCGTATAGGAGCCGTTCATACGCAGCGCAATCTGCGGATTAAACCACGTCTCCGCCTGCATCCCCACGACGAAGCCGGGTTCCAGCGACAGATCGCCGCGGGTTTCTCCGCCGCCCGTCAAGTCGCTGAAGAAGATCCCGCCGCTGTAAACACCGACTGCATACTTTGGGAATGGCGGTTCCTGTTCCTGGGCGAATACCGGTGAAGTCCAGAGCAGCAGGAGCACCGTTGCGGCACCGGCCCACCTGCGGGAGCGGGACCCATCACGATGGCCCGCCGCCGAGCGCGTTCGCTGGCGAACGCTCAGGCGACTGCGAAGCAGAAGTTTGATGTTATCCATGGTAGGC
>JALZKG010000089.1 GCA_030859365.1 Gemmatimonadota bacterium | reverse complement strand
GTGCACGGCGGCGCCGGCGTTGCGGAAGAACTGCCTCCCCGCCGCCCCCTCCACCTCGAACGGGATCAGCGCGTCGCGCACCCGCGCACGGTAGGCGGCGAGCGTCAGCAGCCCCGCACCGCCGAAGCGCGCCTTCGCCCCTGCCTCGTACGAGACGGTGCGCTGCGGCTCCAGTTCGGGGTTGAACCCGCCCGCGCCGCTCGGCCGGTTGGCGAGCTCCGTGGTGGTCGGCGTTTCGAAGGCGGTCGCCACGTTCGCGTACAGCGAAACGCTCTCGGCGGCGCGGAGCGAGAGTCCCACCGACGGGCTCACCGCGTCCATGATCCGCGCGTCCGAATCGTCGCGACCGTCTTCCGGGAAGCGGTCCCGGACGGCGAAGCGAAAGCGGTCGTAGCGTAGCGCTCCCAGCGCGTCGAGCCGGCCAACGACCGGGAGCGTCGCCTGGGCGAAGATCGCGGCCCCGGTCACCCGCTCCTGCTGGTCCAGCCGGAGCGCCCCCCGCTCGCCGCTCTGGTTCGCGAAGTTGCGCCGGTCGTCACGCTGAGCGTCGAGCGAGGCGCCCGCGGTCCACGAGGCGGTACCCGCGGGGAGCGGGCTCTCCGCCGACCAGCTAGCCCGCAGCCCGCCCGCGCGGCGCTCGAGGGCGATGACCACCTGGGCGATGGGGTTGTCGATCCCGCGGGCGATGCCGTACCCCGCGAGCTCCAGCACCCCGGCTCCCGCCGTGCGCCGCCAGAAAGCGCCTATCTGCTCCTGGTGGCCCCGGTTCCCCGTCTGCTGGGTCACGTTCTGCACGAACGCCCGGCTGCGGTCCACCCGCAGCAGTGAGTCGGACAGGGAGCCGGGGTTGAGCGCGTCGTAGCGCACCAGGTTGGCGACCAGACGCAGCTCGTCAGCGCCGCGCTCCCAGCGCAGGTTGGCTCCGCCCCGCAGGTTCTCGGCGGAGGCGTGCTCGCGGAACCCGCCGTAGCGCAGACCGGCGACCGACGCGCGGTAGCCGAGCGAGCCGCTCCTCCCGCCCACCGCGCTCTCCAGCCGGCGCAGCCCGTCGCTGCCGGCGACGAGGCGGTGCTCCGTCGCCAGCGGGACGAGCGGCGGCGGCAGAGTGGAGAGCTGGATCACCCCGCCGGACGCGTTGCCGTACAGCGCGGATGCCGGACCGCGCACGACCTCGACGCGGCCGAGCGAAGCGACGTCGATGTTGGCGAGCGCGGTCTGCCCGTCCGCCAGCGTCGCGGGGATCCCGTCCAGCAGCACCCGCACACCACGCACCCCGAACTGCGCTCGCGCGCCGAAGCCGCGTACCGAGATGCGCTCCCCCTGCGCGAAGTTGAAGCGGTTCTCCACCTGCACCCCTGGAACCCCGACCAGCGCCTCGGAAAGGGCGAGTCCCGGGCGGGCAAGGCGGATCTCCTCCTGGCGCACGACGTCGGTGGCGTACGGAGTGCGCAGCACCGGGAGCGGGGTGCGGAGCGCCTCCACTACGACGGTGTCGAGCGGAACCGTCGTCGTGGTGTCGGGGGGGAGAGGGCGGCGCCCCTGCGTCGCGGCCGACGGCGCGAGCAGGGCCAGCGCTCCGGCGGTGCAGACCAGGGCGCGGAGAGCAGCGGGCAAGCGGAACGGGTGCATCGGCAGAGGAGCACGGGGGAAAGCCGTTTGCGGCGTCATCGCAAGTCATGCGCCCATCCCGCCAACGCTTTGCCGGCGCATGACTTGCAGCGTCTTCCCGCTCCCGGAAAAGGTGAACCCGCTACGGAGAACACGCCCCATGCTGCAGAGTCTGAACGGAAAGAAAGTCGCCATACTCGTCGCCGACGGCTTCGAGCAGGTCGAGATGACCGAGCCGCGCAAGGCACTAATCGAGGCGGGTGCCGAAACTCAACTGATCTCCCCCGCCGGGGGCGAGGTCAGGGGGTGGGACCGGACCGACTGGGGCGACAGGTTCCCGGTCGACGTCCCGCTCGACCGGGCGCAGGCGGTCGAATACGACGCCCTGCTCCTCCCCGGTGGGGTGATGAATCCGGACAAGCTGCGCATGGACCCGAAGGCGGTCCACTTCGTCCGGGAGTTCTTCCGCGACGGAAAGCCGGTGTCGGCCATCTGCCACGCGCCGTGGCTTCTCGCCGAAGCCGACGTGGTGCGGGACCGGACGCTGACCTCGTACCCCTCGCTGCGAACGGACCTGGAGAACGCCGGCGCCCGCTGGGTGGACGAGGAGGTGGTGGTCGATGAGGGGCTGGTCACCAGCCGCAACCCGGACGACATCCCCGCCTTCAACCGCAAGATGGTGGAGGAGATCGCCGAGGGGGTGCACCGGGAGCAGCACGCCTGAACGCACCCGCATGCGGCGCGGGAAGAGTCAGTACTCATCGGGAAAGATGTACCGGGGGATGGGGGCTAGCGGGTGAGTCCCTCCCCCTGCCGATGGTTCGGGGGCAGGGAAACCGGCAGGCGCCCTCCGATGGGAGCGTTCCCGAGTAGCGCGCTCGCGACGGCGCGCTGGCTCGCTCCCGACGTGCTCCAGCCGAGCAGATAGGTCCCGACGGAGGGGAACGCCTCCACCACGTACGGGCTGCCGAGCGACACCGCGACGACGCGGTGCCCGTCGGCGGCGAGCGCCTCCACCCAGGCGGAGAACGGGCCTTCCAGGCCGAGCTCCCGGTACTGGAAGGGTGCGATGGACACGCTCACGACGGTCAGCTCCACCACCGCCGCCCGCTGGCGCAGCCGCGCGAACTCCGCGCGGGTGGTGCCCGGCCCCACGCGGGCCTGCTCCACCCGGAGCCCCGCGGCGGACAACTCGGCGGCGAGC
>JALZKG010000083.1 GCA_030859365.1 Gemmatimonadota bacterium | reverse complement strand
TCGGGGACCAGCGTCTCCACCGTCTGCGGCTCGCCAGCCGGAGCGATGCGCCGCAGCGTCACCAGCAGCACCTCCGGCGGCGCGCCGACACGAACCGGGATGTAGGAGTACCCCACGCCGCAGGTGACGAGCAGGGTGCTTTCCCCCGTCCGGAAGGCGCGGTCCGTTCCCGGGAGAAGCGCCCCCGGCAGGATCTCGTTCTGCAACCGTGCCAAACCGACCACGCCGGGAGGCTCCACCTGCCCGCACCCCGTGTTGCCGGCGAGGACCAGCGGAAAGGTTCGCTGCGTCACGCCGGTCCGGGCGAGGATGCCGGGCATGTGCGAAAGGAGCACCGTGGAGCCGGCGACGCTGTTGAGAATTTCGGCCTGCCGCCACTCCGGCCGCCGGACCGCGAAGGGCTCGATCCCCCCGATGAAGGCGGTGTCGCCGCCGCGTACCATCGGCGCCCTGGCGTTGCGCAGCAGCGTCACCCCCGCCCCCTGCAGGACCGCAACCAGCCGGATCTCGGCGCTGTCCGGGGTCGCGCCTACGTCCTCCCGCGAGTCGCCATCCCCGAGCACGGCAAAGGTTGGGCGGCCGCGCAGCGGCGCGAGCGCCCGCTCCAGCGCGCCGAGCTGATCCCCCCGGTCCACAAAGTCTCCGAGCAGCACGACGAGGTCCGGGCGCGCCTCGGCGGCGCGGCGAATGGCGACCTCCGCGACCTCCGCGTTGTCGATCCAGCGCCCCAGCTTGAAGTCGGAGATGGCGGCGATGCGCATTCCATCCCACCCCCGTGGAAGGTCGCGTATCTCCACGACCACCGGTACCACCCGCACGTTCTCCGTCGCCGGAGCGCCGTAGGTTTCTCCCGCGCGCGGGTCCGTAGCGTCGCGCACCGTCTCGGAGGCCGCCTGCCCATCCCCGCACCCTGCCAGGAGGAGCAACGCGAGCAGGGCGGGGAGGAGCCGGGCGCGGAGTGCGATCACGGAGTTCGAGGTGACGGGGATCAGCGGGATGGGATCAGCGTGGTGTCGAGCAACCGCTGTGCCAGGGAGCGGCTCACGCGCTCAGGGCGAGCGCCTCTTCGCGCCCGGCCGGAAGCGTACGCTCCATCTCCTCCGGATGGGCCCGGAACCAGCGCGCCACGAGCAGGATCTCGTTTACCTGGTGCTTCGCCACGGTCGCGGTCGTCGGCTCGGGCGCGCCGAAGCACTCCCCCGCCAGCCGCGCCAGGCGCCGTCGCTCCGCCGCCGTGCGCGGCCGTGGAACGTTCGCCCGGATGGTGCCGCGGCGGATCAGGTACACACGGTCATCGCCGCCGTGGCCCGCCACCGGGTACAGGAAGCACAGGCTCTCCAGCGCCTCGCGGAGCCGGGCGAACTCATCGCGGAGCGCCTCCAGGCGGCGCGCGCGGTCGCGCAGGGCGGCGGCGTACTCGAACTCCCACCGCGCGGCGGCGCCCTGCATCCGCTCGTCCAGCCAGCGCAGCGGCTCGTCCGCGTCCCCGGCAAGAAAGGCGCGGGCGAGCGCCACCCGCCCCAGGTACTCCCGCTCCGTGCAGAGCGCCGCGCACGGCCCGATGCAGAGCTTGAGGTCGCTCCGGTGGCAGCGCGGCGCGGACGCGTGGGCAAAGAGGTCGGGCTGGTCCGCGAAGCGCATGGGGGTACCGAGCGGACAGTCGCGCAGCCCCAGCACGTCGTTCAGCTCGCGCACCGCCTGGGCGATCCGGCTTCCCCCACGAAAGGGGCCGTAGTAGGTGGCGCTGTCGTCCGCGACGACCGAAACGACGTACAGCTTCGGGGCCGCGCCCTCGGCGAGCTTCAGAAACGAGTAGCGCCCATCCCGCTTGTGCTGGACGTTGAAGCGCGGGCGGAAGCGCTTGATCAGCTCCAGCTCGGCGAGCAGCGCGGCGAACTCGCTCGGCGCGTACTCCCACGCCAGCGCGGCGGCTTTCTGTACGATGCGGTGCGCCTTCTCGCCGGATTGCGCGCGCAGGTAGGAGAGCAGGCGCGTGCGGACGTGCTTGGACTTGCCGACGTACAGGATCTCCCCGTCCTCGGCCAGCATCCGGTAGGTGCCGGGACGATTCTCCGCATCCCGCAACTGCGGGTGGAGGGGATGGTGGACGGAGCGGATCAAAGCGGGTGCTTCCGGTGAAGGTGCGCGTCCGCGGAAGATACCGCACGGGAAGCGCGTGTGAAAGCGAGCGCTCCGCCTTCAGCGCTGGCAATTCCCGCAAAGAAAGGTGGACCGCCCCCCCTGGACGATCCGCACCAGCGGCGCGGCGCAGCGGCGACAGGGTTCGCCCACCCGGCCGTACACCTGGAGTCGCTCGGCGAAGCCGCCCCGCTCGCCGGCGGCGTCGCGGTAGTCGAGCAGCGTGGTGCCGCGGAATTCGATCGCCTCCCGCAGCACGTCGCGGATGGCGGCGTGGAGACCGGCCGCTTCGTCCGGGACCAGCGATTGCGCGGGGCGGCGCGGGTCGATGCCGGCGCGGAACAGCGCCTCGCTCGCGTAGATGTTGCCGACGCCGACCACCCGCCGCTGGTCCATCAGCCAGCTTTTCACGGCGACGCGCGAGCGGCCGGCACCATCCAGGAGCCGCTCCGGCGTCCACTCCGGGTCCAGTGGCTCCGGGCCCATCTCCGACGCCCGCGCGACCCAGCCGCTCTCGGAGAAGCGCCGCAGCCGCCCGAAGCGGCGCACGTCGTGATAAAGCAGGGTGCGCCCGTCGTGCAGCGGCATCCGCACCGCGACGTGCGAAGGCTCCGGCTCGCCGACTCCCGCGACCAGCAGCCGCCCCGTCATCCCGAGGTTCACCACCAGCCGCACCTCGCCGAGAGCGAGCACGATGTTCTTGGCGCGCCGCGAGACCCCGTCGATGGTGCATCCGCGAAGCACCGTGGCGAAGGAGGCGGCGTCCTCCCCCTCCACCACGTCGGGGCGGATCACCTCCACCTCGCGGATGGTGGCACCGACCGCCAGCCGCGCCAGGTCTCGGACGATGGTCTCGACCTCGGGAAGCTCAGGCACCCGTGCCGCTGCGCCGGATCTCGCGCCAGCCGATGTCGCCGCGGAAGTGGGCACCCTCGAAGCGGATCCGCTCCGCCGCCGCGCGGCTCCGGGCCGCCGCCTCGGCCACGGTGCGGCCG
>JALZKG010000082.1 GCA_030859365.1 Gemmatimonadota bacterium | reverse complement strand
GAGCCCCTGCGCCTCTCGGAGGCGGAGCGCCTCCGTCATCGCGTCGTCGTAGTTGGCTCCGTGCAGCACCACGCGCGCACCGAAGCCGGCGGTGTTCGACACCTTGATCAGCGGAGTGCGCTCCGGCATCACGATGGTCGCCGGGATCCCCAGGCGCTCGGCGTGGTAGGCCAGCCCCTGCGCGTGGTTGCCGGCGCTCGCCGCGACCACGCCTCGCCGCCGCTCGTCGACGGGAAGGAGGAGCAGCCGGTTCAGCGCACCGCGCTCCTTGAAGGAGCCGGTGCGCTGCAGGTTCTCGAACTTGAACCACGCTTCCCCGCCGAATCGCTCCCCGAAGTGACCGGCGGGTGCGCACGGGGTGCGGAGGACGGGGCCGCGGATTCGCTCCGCCGCCGCGCGGATGTCGGAAAGAGTGACCATGCGGGAGATCGGGTTTTCGCGTTGCCGCAGCGCCGCCCATGTAGTAACCTCCCTCCCCCTGGGAAGCAAGGGCGCTCCCCGGACCCCCCGGCCGCGGCCCCATGCTCCATCCAGCGCTGCACGAGATCCGCGGCCGCCTCGCCGCCGAGCGCCCCGGTGAAGCGGCGGTCCGCGCCTGGGCGGCGGTCGCGGTCCTGCTGCGCGTCCGAGGCGACGAGCCGGAGCTGCTGCTGATCCGCCGCGCCGAACGCGAGGGGGACCCCTGGTCCGGACACATGGCGCTTCCCGGCGGGCGGCGGGACCCCGGCGACGCCGAAGCCGCGGCCACCGCGGTCCGGGAAACGCACGAAGAGCTCGGCATCGACCTTGCCGCAGGCGGCGTTCCCCTTGGCGCGCTCGATCCCGTGGAGCCGCGCGGAAGCTCTTCCGGGCTCCTCGTTGCCCCGTTCGTCTGGGCGGTGCCTCCGGCGACACCGCTGCGTCCCAACGCGGAGGTGGCGCTCGCCTTCTGGGTCCCCCTCGCCGAGCTTGCCTCCCGGGGCGCGGCCGCCGAATACCTGCACCTGGCGTCCGGCCGCCGCTTCCCGGCGCTCGCGTGCGGGGGGCAGCTCGTGTGGGGGATGACGCACCGCGTCGTCACCGAGCTGCTCCGGATCTGGACGGCGCCCCAACCCCGAACCTGAAGCCTTCATGCCGCACGAGGAACTCACCCTGAGGCTGACCGCCCGGCAGGCGGAGGCGCTGCGCGCACTCGCGGCGCTGGAAGAGCTGCCGCCCGCCGTATACGCGGCCGAGGTGCTGGTCAAGCACCTGTACCACGCGTACACGCCCGCGGTGCAGCGGGCCGCCGCCGAGACATTTCCATGAACGCTGCCTCCTTCGACTTTCTGAAGCGGCTGCTCGACACTCCGGGCCCCTCCGGCTTCGAGACCGCGCCCGCGCGGATCTGGCGTGCGGAAGCAAAAGGGTTCGCGCACCGCCTGGAGACCGACGTGATGGGAAACTCGCTCGCGACGCTGCACCCGGGAGGCGCTCCGCGGGTGATGCTCGCCGGCCATATCGACGAGATCGGCGTGATGGTGACCCACATCGACGACGAAGGGATGCTGTCGGTCGACGGGATCGGCGGATGGGACCCGCAGGTGCTGGTCGGGCAGCGGATCCGCCTGCTTTCCCGCGCCGGCGACGTGGTGGGCGTCGTCGGCAAGAAACCGATCCACCTGATCCGTCCAGACGAGCGGGAAAAGGCCTCGCGGATGACCGACCTGTGGATCGACGTGGGCGCCCGCGACGGCGACGACGCACACTCCCGCGGCCTTCGGGTCGGGGACCCCGGGGTGATCGATGCGCAGTTGGTCGAGTTGGGGAACGGCCGGATCGCTTCGCGGTCGGTGGACAACCGGATCGGGGCCTACGTGGTGCTCGAAGCGCTACGCCGGCTTGCCGAGGCGGGCGATCCCGCGCCCGCGGTGACCGCCGTCGCCACGACCCAGGAGGAGATCGGCCACTCCGGCGGAGGCGCCCGCTCCGCCGCGTACGCACTGGACCCGCAGGTGGCGATCGTGGTGGACGTCACCTTCGCCACCGACGCACCGGGGGTGGAGAAGAAGCAGGTGGGGGAGCACAAGCTGGGGAGCGGCCCCGTGCTCGGCCGCGGCTCGGCGACGCACCCGCTGGTCTTCGAGCGGCTCGCGGAGACCGCAGAGCGGGAGGGGATCCCCTTCACCATCCAGGGGAACCCCCGCTTCACCTCGACCGACGCCGACGCCATCTACCTGTCGCGGGCCGGAGTCGCCACCGCGATCGTATCGGTCCCGAACCGCTACATGCACAGCCCCAATGAGATCGTATCGCTGGACGATCTGGACGCGACGGCCGATCTGATCGCGTCATTCTGCCGGGACCTCCGCGAGGCAGGGGATTTCATTCCGCGGTAGGCCGCCGGGTCGCCGACTCCACGGTGACCGTGCGCTGATGGCGGAGTTGCCAGTCCCGCAGCCACGCGGCGCGATGCACGTTGACGGTTCGAGCGCCCTTGTAGAGCTGGTTGTCCGTGCCGGTTTCCTGGTATCGCGCATCCGGTACGTCGCTCCACAGGTGGGGGTGAGTCCGGGGCCGGGGGCGCACGAAGCGCCCACCCCAGGACTCGCCGGAGGGGTCGTTCGGATCTCCATCCAGCAGGTACATGAATGACGGCGTGTCTCCCATCTTCATCCCGTTCGTGGGTCCGATTCCACCGGTGAGATATACGTTCAGCGGGTAGTATGCTCCCATCGCTCCGTACGGCTTCACGTGCCTCTGCGGAAAGCGCGTGCTCGCCAGATCCCCCGACTGATCGCCCCCGAGGTACATGCCCCGAAAGGTGGTGAGATTGCGGATCCACCACAGGTCGGGGTGCTTCGCCAACAGATAATCGTCGGCATGCCGGTCCTGCTTTGCGATGGAGTAGACGCGGATCTTGCTCTTGATCGCAGGATCGTCGTGGACCGCCTGCGCGATGTCCGCGGTGCCGCCCCAGGCCAGCACGTACAGGGGGCGCGGATCATCCCTGCGGGCCTGCTGGATGATCCACCGGCTCGCTTCCGTCGGAGTTTTGTACCCCGCGGCGGGCGCCGGCCGGGACGCCCCCTGCTTCGCGACGCCGCACAGGGAGTCGGGGGTGGGGTAGTCGCCCCACGCGCTCAACACGGGGTAGTCCCGCTCGTAGGGCTCGATGGAGGCGAGCACGTTCTGGACGGTGCCGTTGTCGCCCGCGAAGTTGGCCGGCGAGGAAACGAGCCCGACGATGTCGACCACGTCCGCGTAAAGGAGCGCATGGGCCATAGACTGCATGTCGTCCGGATCGGTGCCACCGATGTCGGTGGTGATGATGACGCGGTGGGGCGCTCCAAAGCTCGTGCTCGGAGCGATGGGCGGGCCGGACCTCTCCTCGTCGGGCGGGGTAGCGGCGTCGCTGAACCGGACCCGATCAGGACGATCATCGCCCCGGCGGCCAGGAGGGGCGCGGTGCGGCCACGGCTTCTTGCTTCAGGGGTGTCGTTCTCCATCGTGTCCTGGGGTGCCGGATCGTAGAAGTCCGGAGCGGCCCCGCCGCCCCGCAACCGATAGCGCCGCACACCGCGAGAACAACTCCTGCGTCGGCGGTCCCATGGAGGCTGCCTGCCTCTCCCTTCTCGCTTTCCACTCGCGATCGACGATGTACACCATGGACGAGCTGGTGATGCGCGCCCCCGTGGAGGCGTGCTTTCACGCCGGGGCCGACGTGGAGCGCTGGCCGGAGTGGCTGCCGCACTACCGCTGGGTCCGCTTTCAGCGGAAGGAGGGCTTGGGCACCGGGCGCGTGGAGATGGCGGCCCGCCGCGACTTCGGCCCCCTCCCCTACCCCGTCTGGTGGGTCTCGGAGATGCGCGTGGACCGGGCCCGGCCGGCGGTGATCTACCGCCATGTCGACGGCGTCACCACCGGGATGGACGTGGAGTGGACCTTTCGCGACGAAGGCGGCGGACGCACGCGGGTGCGGATCGTCCACGACTGGCCGCCGGGCCCGGCCTGGCCGCTCCCGCCGGCTCTTCGGGGGATGATCGGGAACCGGATCATCGGTCCGGTGTTCATTCACCACGTGGCGAGCCGCACCCTGCGGGGAATCCGGCGTCACGTGGAGCGCGGCTGAAGCCCCGCGTCCGATTACGCCGAACCCCGTTGGACCCGTATGATCGTTTCGCCGAGCGAGCAGCCCGGGCATGCAGCCCCCCGTCGCGTCGCAATCACCGGGATCGGGTGCGTGACCCCCATCGGCAACGGGGTGGAGGGGCTGTGGGAAGGGCTGCACCGCCGCGAGTCCGCGGTCCGTCGGATCAGCCGCTTCGACCCGTCTCCGTTTCGCTCCCACATCGCCGCGCAGGTCGACGTCTTCGAGCCGCGCGACTACATGGAGCGCACCCGCGCGAAGCGGCTGGAACGCTTCGCGCACTTCTCCGTGGCCGCCGCGCGGATGGCGCTTGAAGACGCCGCCCTCGACCCCGGCGGCGAAGATCCGGATCGGGTCGCGGTGCAGATGGGGAGCGCCCTCGGGGGGGTAGGTTATGGAGAAGGGCAGCTGGCGAACTTCGTCCTCCGCGGCGTCAGGGCCGTCGACCCGCTGCTGGCGCTCTCCATCTTCGCAGGCTCGGCCTCCTGCAACATCGCCATCGAATTCGGCTTCACCGGTCCGAACTCGACCAACGGGATGAGCTGCGCCTCCGGCGCGATGGCCATCGGCGATGGGTGGCGCCTGATCCGCGACGGCCACTCGGAGGTGGCGCTCGCCGGCGGCGTCGAAGCGCCTCTCGCCCCACTCTGTTACGGAGCGTTTGCGATGATCCGCGCCATGTCGACCCGGAACGACGATCCAGCCCGGGCGTCGCGCCCCTTCGACGCGGCGCGCGACGGGTTCGTCATGGCGGAGGGCTGCGCCGTGCTGGTGCTCGAGGAGATGGAGCGCGCCCGGGCCCGTGGAGCCCGCATCTACGCGGAGCTGCTGGGCTACGCCACCACCAACGACGCCTTCCACATGACCGCCCCCCGCGAGGACGGCGCCCAGGCTGCACGGGCCATGCGAGGGGCGATGGAGGTCGCAGGCCTCGCACCGGAGGAGGTGGAATACGTGAACGCCCACGGCTCGTCCACCCTTCTCAACGACTCCACCGAAACGCGGGTGATCCGCTCGGTTTTCGGCGACCACGCGGACCGACTCGCCGTGAGCGGGACCAAAGGATATCACGGACACGCGCTCGGTGCCACGGGAGCGATCGAAGCGGCGATCACCGCGCTCGCCGTGAACCGCGGCTGGATTCCGCCGACGCTCAACCTGGAGGAGCCGGCGGAAGACTGCGACCTCGCCTACGTCGTGGACGCCGGAGCCGAGCGGCCGGTCCGGACCGCCGTTTCCAATTCGTTCGGCTTCGGCGGGGTCAACGCGGCGCTGGTGTTCGGACGTTCGTAGCCGCCACCGGGGCGCGGAACATCGTTGTGTGTAGCGCACTATAAGGGCAGTTACAGCTTGCAAGGTCCGGTATTTCGGACGAGAAGCTGACCCGAAACGGGGCATGCCTTGCCACATTTCCAACCGATTCGTTCGCAAGAAAGCCCGCACCTTCTCCTTCAGGAGCGGCGCGCCTCGCACACCAACGAGGCTCGCTGCTCTTTGCTTTCCGCCTCTGGACGAGCCGACCTATGTTTCTGAGCTCCCGTGCTCTGGACTCGTTTGACCAGTACCTCCACGACGTCGAAAAGTACCCCTTGATCGAAGACCCAGCGGAGGAGCGCGCCATCGCCCACCGCGCCCGAGCGGGCGACAAGCAGGCGGCCGAGCGGCTGGTCACGGCCAACCTTCGCTTCGTGATCTCGTACGTGAAGAAGTACCAGGGGCGGGGCCTCGGACTGGCCGAGCTGGTGTGCATCGGCAACGAGGGGCTGCTCAAGGCCGTGAAAAAGTTCGATCCCGACAAGGGGGTGAAGTTCATCTCCTACGCCGTCTGGTGGATCCGGCAGACGGTGCTGCAGGCGCTGGCGGAGCAGACACGCTCCGTGCGCATCCCGCTGAACCAGAACTCCAACCTGGTCCGGCTCTCCCGGGTCGACACGGCGCTGACGCAGGTGCTGGGGCGCTCGCCGACGGACGAGGAGATCGCGACCGAGATGGGCGAGCCCATCGACACCATCCGCGCGCTGCGGCGGGTGGCGGCGAGCGAGCTGTCGCTGGACGCACCGCTGGACCGCGGCGACCGCGACTCCGCCTCCTTCGGAGAGCGCTTCGCCGGTGCCGAGGCGGAAGCAATCGAGGAGGAGGTGGAGTCGCAGGCCCGCCGCGAGTTCCTGGAGCGGATGTTCGACAAGTACCTGACCGAGCGGGAGCGCCGCATCCTCTACCTGTACTACGGCCTGGACGAGGGCGAGGAGCGCACGCTGGAAGAGATCGGTTCGCTGCTCGGGGTCACGCGCGAGCGGATCCGCCAGATTCGCAACCGCGCCTTCGAGAAGCTGCGGGAAAGCCCGGACGGCGGGGCGCTGGAAGGTTTCTGGGCGCTTTCCTGACCTCGCTTGTTTTCAGACTCAGGCGGTCTGACCCAACAGGATCGACCGCTTCACCTCGCCGATCGCCTTGGTGACCTTGATGTCGCGGGGACACGCCTCCGTGCAGTTGAAGATGGTACGGCAGCGCCACACCCCTTCCCGGTCGTTGAGGATCTCCAACCGCTCCGCGGCGGCCCCGTCGCGCGAGTCGTAGATGAAGCGGTGCGCGTTCACGATCGCCGCCGGGCCGACGAACTCCTCGTTCGCCCAGAACGACGGGCAGGACGTCGTGCACGCCGCGCACAGGATGCACTTGGTGGTGTCGTCGAAGCGCTCGCGGTCCTCGATGGACTGTAGCCGCTCCCGCTCCGGCGGGCGGGCGTCGTTGATGAAGAAGGGGAGCACGGAGCGGTACTGCGCGAAGAATGGCTCCATGTCCACCACCAGGTCCTTGATGATCCGGAAGCCCATCAGCGGCTCCACCGTGACCGAGTCCCCCACGTCGCGCATCAGCACCTTGCACGCAAGGCGGTTCACTCCGTTGATGCGCATGGCGTCGGAGCCGCAGACGCCGTGCGCGCAGGAGCGGCGGAAGGTGACGGAGCCGTCCTGATACCACTTGATCGAGTTGAGCGTGTCGAGCACCCGATCCACCGGCTCCACCTCGACCTGGTACTCCTCGAAGAACGGATCCCTCCCCGACTCCGGGAGGAAACGTTGAACCTTGATCGTCGCCAGCGACATCAGTAGACCCTTTCCTTCGGCTGGAAGCGGGTGATGGTGACCGGCTTGTAGCGCAGCTCCACCCCTCCGTCGGCCGCGCGGTACGCGAGGGTGTGCTTCAGCCACTCGTCGTCGTTGCGCTTCGGGAAGTCCTCGCGGGAGTGGGCGCCGCGACTTTCCTGGCGGTTCAGCGCGCTGGCCGCCGTGACCTCGGCCAGGTCGAGCAGGTTGCCGAGCTCCCACGCTTCCAGAAGGTCGATGTTGAACCGCTTCCCCTTGTCCATCACCACCACGTTGCGGTAGCGCTCCTGGAGCTCGCGTACCTTGTCCACGGCCTCGCGGATCCCCGCCTCCTCGCGGTAGACGCCCACATGGTCCATCATCACATCCTGCATCTCGGCGCGCAGCTTTGCGGCGGGCTCCCCCGTTTCGGTCTCCATCAGGCGCCGCAGCGTCGCGGCGGAATCGGCTGCCGGGTCGCGGGGAAGCGAGGCCAGCTCCCCTTCCTCGTTGCAGAAGCGAGCCATCTCGATCCCTGCCCGGCGACCGAACACCACCAGGTCCAGGAGCGAGTTGGTTCCCAGGCGGTTCGCGCCGTGGACAGAGACGCAGGCGTTCTCTCCGGCCGAGTACAGTCCCGGCATGACGGTTCCCTGCCCGTCCACGATCACCCGGCAGTCGATGTCGGTGGGAACGCCGCCCATGGCGTAGTGCGCCGTCGGCTGGATCGGCATCGGCTCATTCACCGGATCGACGCCGAGGTAGGTGCGGCAGAAGTCCGCGATGTCGGGGAGCTTCTTGTCGATCACCTCGGCGCCCAGGTGCGTCGCGTCCAGGTAGACATAGCGCTTGCCGTTGATCCCCCGCCCCTCCCGCATCTCCATGTAG
>JALZKG010000074.1 GCA_030859365.1 Gemmatimonadota bacterium | reverse complement strand
GGGTTGGACCCGATCACCACGACCACCATCGACCGACTGATTCTGAAGTTGAAGACGGAGCTGGGAGTCACCTCGCTGGTGATCACCCACGACATGGAGAGCGCCTACCGGGTCAGCGACCGAATCGCCATGCTGTACGAGGGACGGGTAGTCGAGATCGGGACCCCGGACGAGATCCGGGCCACGCAGAACGAAATCGTCCGCGGCTTCATCGAGGGGAAGCCCGAGATGGTGGATGCGGCGGAAGCCAAGATGCGCGCAACGGCATGAGCGATCCCACGGCGACGCACCGGAGGAGTGCATGAGGTTCAAGAACGAGGTAACGGTCGGCATCGTCGTGGTCGTCGCGTTGCTGATCCTCGGGATCGGGGGCTTCTGGCTTACGGGCCGTCCCTGGTCTGGAGGGCAGCGCGAGCTGATCGCCTCCTTTCGGGAGGTGGGGCTGCTCGCCAACGGGAGCCCGGTCAAGTATCGCGGGGTGCGGATCGGGCGGGTGGAGCTGATCGAACTCGATCCTCGGGGTCAGGGGGTGTTCGTCACCATGAGCGTCGATCCGGCCGTGGTGCTCCCGGACGACGCGGCGGTGGTCCTGTCCGCGGAGTCGTTCTTCGGCGACTGGCAGGCTGCGCTGGTTTCCCAGGCCGCTTTCCCCGACGAGGAGTTCACCATCGCCAGCACCCCCGGGATGCTACCCGGCGCCGCGCTCCCGGACATCACGCAGCTCACCGCAGTCGCGGCGCGCATCGCCGGCGACATCCAGCTCCTTTCGGATCGGGTGCAGATCGCCTTCACCGAGGAGACCGCCGTCAAGATCCGCCAGACGGTCGACAACATCCAGGAGGCGAGCGAGCAGCTGAGCGGCTTCCTCGACCAGCAGACCGAGTCGTACGCGCAGGTGGCGCGTAACGTGGTCGCCACCTCCGAGAACTTCCGGCGCACCTCCGCGAGCGCCGACCGGGTGGTCAACCAGCTGGGCGCCACCTTCACGGAGGGCGAGGTCCAGCAGATCCTCGCCAACGCGAAACAGGCGAGCGAGAACCTGCGGGTGCTGAGCGAGCAGTTGAGCAGCGCGGCGGGCGGCGTCCCCGGGCTGCTGGCCCGCGCCGACACCACCCTCACGTCCATCGGCCGCACCGCGGATGTCGCGGGCGAGGTGGTGCAGGGCTTCGGAGCGCAGGCGGAAGGGATCGGGCCGACCATCGCGGAAGCGCAGCAGGCGATGGCGACGCTGAACCGTGCCCTGCAGAAGCTGGAGCAGGGCGACGGCACCATCGGCCGGCTGCTGGAGGACCCGGCGCTGTACGAGGAAACGCAGCGGTCCATCGTCACGCTGCGTCGCCTGCTCGCCGACCTGCAGGCGAACCCGGGGCGCTACATTGGCGAGATCAACCTGTTCTGAGCGTGGCCCCGGTCGTCCACAAGTACGGGGGAAGCTCCGTAGCGGACCCGGAGCGGATCCGCGCGGTGGCGCGCCGCGTGGCCGGAGCCACCGGGCGCGGCGAGCGGCTGGTGGTGGTCGTTTCCGCGATGGGCGACTCGACCGACGACCTGCTCGCCCTCGCAGGGGCGGTGACGGGAGGCACCGGCGCCGCCGTCCGCCACCCGCGTGAGATGGACATGCTTCTCTCCGCGGGGGAGCGCATCTCGATGGCGCTGCTCGCCATGGCGATCCGGGAGGAGGGACACGAGGCGCGCTCCTTCACCGGGAGCCAGGCCGCGATCATCACGGACGGAACGCACACCGACGCCCGCATCCACGAGGTGCGGGCGGACCGGGTACGCGAGGCGCTGGACGCGGGGCAGGTGGCGATCGTCGCCGGCTTCCAGGGGGTGAGCGCCGCGCGCGAGATTACCACTCTCGGCCGCGGCGGCTCCGACACCAGCGCGGTTGCGCTCGCCGCCGCGCTGGGGGCCGAGTGCTGCGAGATCTATACGGACGTGGATGGCGTGTTCAGTGCAGATCCGCGCCGTGTTCCCGGTGCCCGGCTGCTGGCCGGGATCTCCCACGCGGAGATGCTGGAGATGGCCTCGTCCGGGGCACAGGTCATGCACCCCCGGGCTATCGAGATCGCGTCCCGGTTCGGGCTGGATCTGCGCATCCGATCGTCGTTCCGGGAGGAGGGAGATCCCCGCTCCGCAGGCACCCTGGTCACCTCCACCCCCGGTCGCATGGAAAAGCTGGTTCTCACCGGTCTCGCCAGCACCTCCGGCTTCGCCAAGCTCACGCTGCGTGGCCTGCCTGCGGGGCTCGCGACCAGCGCGGTGCTGCTGGAGGCGCTCAGCGAGGCCGGGGTGAGCCTGGACATGATCGGGGAGGCCGCCGAAGCGGGCGGGGGCATCCAGCTGCAGCTGACGCTGGCGGAGCCGCTGGTGGAGCGAGCCCTGGATATCGCGGCACGGAGCGTCGGGGGCCGGGGCGAGGCGCAGCGCGGCCTGTCGCGGATCGCCCTCGTAGGGAGCGGGATGACGGGGCGCCCCGGCGTATACGCGCGCGCCTTTCGCGCGCTGCTCGATGCGGACGCGGAGGTGCACGCCATCTCCACCTCCTCCATCTCCATCGCCGTGCTGGTACCGGAGGCGCGGGAGCGGGCCGCCCTCCGGGCGCTGCACGACGCCTTCGCGCTGGACATGGCGCCGGAAGCGGTGGGCGGCTGAGGATGCACGTCGCGATCCTGGGCGCAACGGGGGCGGTGGGACGCACCATGCTGGAGGTGCTGGCCGAGCGAGGACTGCCGGTGGAGCGGCTCACCCTGCTGGCGTCGGAGCGCTCCGCTGGCCTTTCCGTTTCCTGGGGTGGGCGGCAGTGGGCGGTGCGGGTCCCGGAGCCCGGCTGCTTCCGGGGGGTCGACGTGGCGCTCTTCTCCGCCGGAGCCTCGCGCGCCCGCGAATGGGCGCCCCGCGCCACGGACGAGGGCGCCACGGTGGTCGACAACTCGTCGGCCTGGCGGATGGACCCGGAGGTGCCGCTCGTCGTGCCCGAGGTGAATGCCGCGGCGGCCCTGCTTCACCCCAGGGGGATCATCGCCAATCCCAACTGCTCCACCATCCAGACGGTGGTTGCGCTGGGGGCGATCGGGCGCGCGGCGGGGCTGCGCCGGGTGGTCGCCACCACCTTCCAGTCGGCGAGCGGGGCAGGGGAGGGCGGGCGTGCCGCGCTGCGTCGCGAGCTCCGCGGGGAGGACGGGGATCCATCCCCCTTTCCGCGTCGTCTCGCCGGCAACGTCGTTCCCTGGATCGGCCCCGCGGATGAGCAGGGTTGGACCGAGGAAGAGCGCAAGATGACGCACGAGACCCGCAAGATCCTGGGCCGGCCGGAGCTCGCCGTAGCGGCGACCTGTGTCCGGGTCCCGGTGGAGGTGGGACACTCGGTGCAGCTCATGATCGAAACCGAGCGCGACCTTTCGCCGGACGATGCTCGCGAGGCGCTGCGCGCATCCCCGGGCATCCGCGTCGCCGAAGCGGCGGAGGACTTTCCGACGCCGCACGACGCGGCGGGGCGCGATGAGGTGTGGGTGGGGCGGCTCCGGGCGGATCCGCACCTGCCGCGGACCCTCCACCTCTGGGTGGTCGCGGACAACCTGCGCAAAGGCGCAGCCACCAACGCGGTTCAGATCGTCGAGGCGCTGAGCGCATGACCCGCCGCTCCCCTTCGTCCGGCCGGCTGCCTCCAGCGGAGATCGAAACCAGCGCCGGCGGGGTGGTGGTGCGAGAGTTCGATGGCGGCCCGCGCGTCCTTCTCATCCGCGACCGCTATCGCCACTGGGGCTTTCCCAAGGGACACGTGGAGGGTGCGGAAACCGCGGCCGACGCGGCGCTCCGGGAGGTGCGGGAAGAAACGGGGCTGCTGGAGCTGGAGCTGGGGGTGAGGCTGCAGACCATCGACTGGTTTTTCCGCTTCCGCGGGCGCCTGATCCACAAGTTCTGCCACTTCTACCTAATCCGCTCGCCAGGCGGAACCCCGATTCCGCAGCAGGAGGAGGGGATCACGGAGTGCGCCTGGCTCGCCCTGGACGAGGCGGTCCGAACGATCTCCTACGACAACGCCCGGGAGGTGCTGCTCGGAGCGGCGGGGGAGCTCGGCGTGGTGCCGGCC
>JALZKG010000068.1 GCA_030859365.1 Gemmatimonadota bacterium | reverse complement strand
TTCTTCGGGAGCCGGCCATTCTCGGCGATCAACCGTGCGCTCGAGCCCGCGGGCCGGCCTCCCATCGACTGGCAGCTCCCCGACCTGTAGCCTCCTCCCATCGCACGATGCGGCGGGGAACGGGCGTCGGATGTCCGCGCTCCGCACACCTTCAGCGGCGAGGTGAAACCCTTCGCCCGCTGACTGCGTAAGGGTGCCCGAACCCGATCTCCCTCGCTTTCCCCGGTCCCATGCTCCTGCACGCTCTCCTGTTCGCGGCCGGCCTCGGCTCCCCCGGTGGCGAAACCCACGGCGGCGACGCCCCTGATTCGCTGCGCCGCGACGCCCCGCGCGTGGCAGCGCAGCGGATCACCGCCGCGCAGGGCGCCCCGACCATCGACGGGCGGCTGGACGACGCCATCTGGGCCGCGGCCGACACCATCCACGGCCTGATCCAGACCGAGCCGGACGCCGGCAAGCCGGCCCGTTTCCCCACGGTGGCGCGGATCGCCGTGGACGAGCAGGCGGTGTACGTCGCCATCCGCGCCTTCGACCCCGAGCCGCACCGCATCGCGGCGCAGCTCACCCGGCGCGACGAGGACTCGCCCTCCGACTGGCTCTTCGTGGGCATCGACTCCCGCCACGACCTGCGCACCGCGTACGTCTTCGCGGTCAATCCGCTGGGGGTGAAGCGCGACTACATCATGGGCGAGGGCGGCGAAACCAGCGGTTGGGACGCGGTGTGGACGGTGGCGACGCAGCGCGACAGCCTGGGGTGGACGGCCGAGTACCGCATCCCGCTTTCCGTGCTGCGCTACGCCACCGGTGGCGACGGCACCTGGGGGCTGCAGATCACGCGGCTGGTGCAGCGGGAGCGCGAGCTTTCCCGCTGGGGACCGACGATGCCCGACGAGCCGCGGCGGGTGGCGCGCTTCGGCAAGCTGGAGGGGATGCGGGGGCTCCCCTCTCCGCGCCGCCTGGAACTGCTCCCCTATACCGTGTCCAGCCTTACCCGGGCACCCCGGAGCGAGGCCGACCGCCTGAGTCCCTTCTATCGGAGCACCGATCCGCACGTCGCCGCCGGGGTGGACGTCAAGTACGGCGTCACCTCGGACCTGACTCTGGACGTCACCCTGAACCCGGACTTCGGTCAGGTGGAGGCCGACCCCTCGCAGGTCAATCTCGGCGCCTTCGAAACGTTTGTGTCGGAGCGGCGGCCGTTCTTCACCGAGGGAGCGGACATCTTCCGCTTCGGGATCTCCCTAGGCGACGGTGACAACGCGAGCGAATCGCTCTTCTACTCGCGGCGCGTGGGCCGGGCGCCGCAGGGGAGCGCCTCCGGGCGCTGGGTGGACGCTCCCCGGCAGACCACCATCCTGGGGGCGGCGAAGCTGTCCGGCCGGATGCGGGGAGACTGGTCCGTCGGGGCGATGAGTGCCGTCACCGGACGCGAGCTGGCGCTGGTCAGCGACAGCGCCGGGGCGCGTCCGGCCGAGGTGATGGTGGAGCCGCGCACCAGCTACTCCGTACTCCGGGTGCGCCGCGACCTCAACGCCGGGCGCACCCAGATCGGTGGCGTGGCGACCGGCGTGCTGCGCGACCTGGATGGGACGGAGCTCGAATGGCTCCGCTCCTCCGCCTTTGCGGGTGGGGTGGACTTTTCCCACCGCTGGGGCCGTGACCAGTGGCTCGCCTCGGGCTTCCTGCTCGGCTCCACGGTGCGCGGGAGCAGCGACGCGATCCTGCGGGCCCAGCGCTCGCCGGCGCGCTACTTCCAGCGACCCGACGCGGAGCACCTCCGGCTGGATACGGCCGCGGTCTCGCTGGAGGGGTGGTCCGCCAACTACATGGCCGGCAAGATCGCGGGGCGCTGGCAGGGTGGAGTGCTGGGGCAGCTCCGCTCGCCCGGCTTCGAGGTCAACGACCTCGGCTACCAGCGCGACGCCGACAACATGGTCAACGCCGCCTTCTTCGGCTTCCGCGAGTTCCGCCCCGGCCCGGTCTTCCGCAACTACGGGGTCAACACCAGCGTGCATACGGTGAACAACTTCGGGTGGGAGCGGCTGGGAACCGGCGCCAACGTCAACGGCAACGCCCAGCTCCGCAACTACTGGAACGTGTACGGCGGGGTGGAGCACGGGTTGGCGGGGCTGGGGACCACCTCGCTCCGTGGCGGCCCGGCGCTCGCCACCCCGGCGCGGAGCAGCGGGCGGCTCGGAGTGGGCAGCGACGGCCGCAAGCCGTTCGTGGGAGGGGTGAACGGCAACGGGGGGGTGGAGCACGGCGCCGGCAGCTGGAACCTGCGGATCGCTCCGACCGGCCGCTGGCGGGTCTCGTCCAGCGCAAACGTGCAGGTCAGTCCCTTCTACTCCGTCAACCGCGACGCCTGGCAGTACATCGCCCAGCCGCTCGACGCGGGCGGGGAGCGGCGCTACCTGTTCGGCGCTCTGGACCAGCGGACGGTGGGGGCGAGCCTGCGGGTGAACCAGACGTTCACGCCCACGCTGAGCCTGCAGCTGTACGCCCAGCCCTTTGTGAGTGCCGGGCAGTTCGGCGCGATCCGCGAGGTGGCGGATCCCCGCGCCGGCGGCTTCGACGAGCGCTTTCGCACCTTCGACGACGCGGCGGTCACCCGCTCGGCGACGGGCTTCAGGGTGGACCGCGACGGTGACGGCGACGCGGATCTGTCCTTCCGCAACCCGGATTTCAACGTCCGCGACTTCAACCTGAACGCCGTGCTTCGCTGGGAATACCGGATGGGATCGACCTTCTTTCTAGCGTGGTCGCACGGGCGCAACGACTTCGAGCCGCAGGGGAGCTTCCGCCCGCGCCGCGACTTCGACGCGCTCTGGAACCGGCCCTCCACCAACGTGCTGATGATCAAGGCGAACTGGTGGCTGAACCGGTAGGGTAGCGCCGGCCTCGCTGGCCCAATTCCCGCAGAGCAGCCGGACCCGCGAAACGGATCCGACACCGCCTGCCGAGGAAGCATCGATG
>JALZKG010000063.1 GCA_030859365.1 Gemmatimonadota bacterium | reverse complement strand
ATCCGCAGCTCTCCGCGGTAGTCCGGATCGATGGTAGCTGGAGCGTTCGGGAGGGTGAGTCCGTGGCGGAGCGCGAGCCCCGAACGGGGGCGTACCTGGCACTCTACGTCAGGGGGAAGCTGGATCGCGAGTCCGGTCGCGACCAGCCGCCGCTCACCCGGAGCGAGGACGGTGTCCGGCTCCGCCGACGCCACGTCGTACCCCACGGCGCCCGGGGTCTGCCGCGCGGGCAGAGGGAGGTCCAGGTTGTGGGGAAACCGCAGAAAGTGGACGATCATTGCATGGTGCGGCAAGAAGGAGGCGAGGGATCGGACCCCTTCCCCCTCTCATACGCGGGCTACGCCAGGATTCCTTCGGCGGCGGTGAGCGGCAGGCCGAAAGCCTCCGCTACCCCCGGGTACGTCACCTTCCCGCCGATGATGTTCAGCCCCAGCGCGAGTGCCGGGTCCTGGCGGCACGCCTGCTTCCAACCCAGCTTCGCCAGGCGCGCGGCGTAGGGGAAAGTGGCGTTGGTGAGCGCGAGGGTGCTGGTGCGCGGCACCCCGCCCGGCATGTTGGCGACGCCGTAGTGGATCACCCCGTCGATTTCGTAGATCGGGTTCTCGTGCGTGGTGGGGCGGATCGTCTCGACGCACCCGCCCTGGTCCACCGCCACGTCCACGATGACCGCGCCGTTCTTCATCCGCTTCAGGTCCTCACGGCGGACGAGCATCGGCGCCTTGGCGCCCGGGAGGAGCACCGCGCCGACCACGAGGTCCGCCATCTCGATCTGCTCCAGGATGTTGTACCGGTTGGAGTAGATCGGGTCGACGTTCGCCGGCATCACGTCGCTGAGGTAGCGGAGCCGCGCCAGGGAAACGTCCAGAATGCGGACGTGCGCCCCGAGGCCCGCCGCCATCTTCGCCGCGTTGATCCCCACGACCCCGCCGCCGAGGATCACCACGTCCGCGGGAGGAACGCCCGGAACACCGCCGAGCAGCATTCCGCGGCCGCCGTAGTACTTCTCCAGGTACTTCGCCCCCGCCTGCACCGCCATCCGCCCCGCCACCTCGCTCATCGGAGTGAGGAGCGGCAGCTCGCCCGAGCTGAGCTGCACCGTCTCGTAGGCGACGGCCACCGACCCCGAGTCGATCAGGGCGCGGGTCAGCGTCTCGTCCGCGGCGAAGTGGAAGTAGGTGAAGAGCAGCTGCCCCTCGCGAATACGGGGGTACTCCTCCGCGATCGGCTCCTTCACCTTCATGATCATCTCCGCACGCTGCCACACGTCGCCGGCCGCGGGGAGGATCTCCGCGCCCGCGGTCTCGTACTGCTGGTCGCTGAAGCCGCTCCCCTCCCCCGCACCACGCTCGACGAAGACGGAGTGCCCCGCCTGGGCGAGGGCCTCCGCCCCGGCCGGAACCAGGGCGATGCGGTTTTCGTTGGTCTTGATCTCCTTGGGGACGCCGATCAGCATGGCAGACACGAGCGGGTTCAGGTATGAAGCCCCCAAAGGGCAGCGGGTGGGCGCACCAATATGGCACGCCCACCCGGGTTTGGCGAGACCGGAGCGCCGGTGGACTACTCCGCCGCGGTCTCCTGCTGCTCCGCGAGTGCCGCTTTGCGCGAAAGGCGCAGTCGCCCCTTCTCGTCGATGGCCAGGAGCTTGACCTTGGTGATCTCGCCCTTCTTGATCACGTCCTCGGTCTTGTCCGTGCGCCCTTCCTGGAGCTCGGAGATGTGGACCAGCCCCTCGGTCCCGGGCATGATCTCCACGAAGGCGCCGAAGGTGGTGGTGCTCTTGACCACGCCCTCGTAAATGCGCCCCACCTCGGCCTCTTCGGTGATGGCCGCGATCATCTTGCGCGCGCGCTCACCACCCTCGCCCGACACCGAAGCGATGGTGATGGTGCCGTCGTCGTCCACGTTGATCGTCGCCCCGGTGGCTTCCTGCATCCCACGGATCGTCTTCCCCTTGGGCCCGATGATGTCGCCGATCTTGGCAGGATTGATCTTGATGGTGATGATCCGCGGCGCGTAACGCGACATCTCCGGGCGCGGTGCGGCGAGCGCCCTGTCCATCTCGTCCAGGATGTGGAGCCGGGCGCGGTTCGCCTTGGTGAGCGCCTCGCGCATGATGTCCAGGGTGAGACCCTCGATCTTGATGTCCATCTGGATGGAGGTCACGCCCTCTCGCGTCCCGGCCACCTTGAAGTCCATGTCGCCCAGCGCGTCCTCCATCCCGAGGATGTCGGTGAGCACCGCGACGCGGTCTCCCTCCTTGATCAACCCCATCGCCACCCCCGCGACCGCGCCGCGCATCGGCACCCCGGCGTCCATCAGCGCGAGCGAGCCTGAGCAGACAGAGGCCATCGAAGAGCTTCCGTTCGACTCCAGGATGTCGGAAACCACCCGGATGGTATAGGGGAACTCGTCGAACGGCGGAAGGAGCGGCTCAAGCGCCCGCTCGGCGAGTGCGCCGTGACCGATTTCGCGGCGGCTGGTGCCCCGGACCGGCTTCGCCTCACCCGTCGAGAAGGGCGGGAAGTTGTAATGGAGCATGAACGACTTGCTCTGCTGCGTGGCGAAGTCGATGCTGTCGAACGACTGCTCGTCGCCCTGCGTACCGAGCGTCACCACACCGAGCGACTGCGTCTGCCCGCGGGTAAAGAGTGCCGAGCCGTGTGTGCGGGGAAGCACACCCGTGTCGATGGTGATGGAGCGCACCTCGTCCAGCCCGCGTCCGTCCGAGCGGCGTGCGTTCGACAGGATCTGCTCCCGCATCGCCTGCTTCTCCACGTCCTTGGTCACGGTGGATACGTGCTTGTCGATGTCCACCTCGTCGGGGCCGAAGCTCCCCGTGGTTTCGCTGCGGATCGCGGAAAGGGCGGTACCGCGCGCCGCCTTGTCGGCGATGTTCAGCGCGTCGCGGATGCGATCAGTGACCGCCGTGGTGATCCGCTCGCGCAGGCTCGGCTCGATCTCCTTCGCCGACCACTCCATGTCAGCGGGGATCTCGAGCTGGCTCAGCAGCTCGCGCTGAATGCCGATCAGTTCGCGGATTCCGTCGTGCGCCACCCGCAGCCCTTCGGCGATCTCGTCTTCCGGCACCTCCAGCGCTCCGCCCTCCACCATGGTAATCGCGGTCTCCGAGCCAGCGACGACGACGTCGAGGTCCGAGTACTCGAGCTGCTGAAAGGTCGGGTTCAGCACCCACTGCTCCTGGATGCGCCCGATGCGCACCGCGGCCACGGGGGTGCTGAAGGGGATGCGGCTCATGTTCAGCGCCAGCGAAACCCCGGTCAGCGCCATCACGTCGGCGTCGTTCTCCTGGTCGGCGGAGATGACGTAGACAAAGAGCTGCGTTTCGTGCTGAAAGCCGTCGGGGAAGAGCGGCCGTAGCGGCCGGTCGATCAGGCGGGCGGAAAGGATCTCCTTGTCGGAGGGGCGTCCTTCCCGCTTGATGAACCCGCCCGGGAACTTGCCGGCCGCGTAGGTGCGCTCCCGGTACTCCACGGTCAGCGGGAAGAAGGGCAGGTGCGTCGGAGAATTCTGGGCGACGGCGGTGCACAGCACCGCCGTTTCACCGAACTGCACCACGCACGACCCGTCCGCCTGCCGGGCCATTCGACCCGTTTCCATCTTCAACGTTCTTCCTGCGAATTTCCGCTCGACTGTCGCCATGTCTCTTTTCATCTGCCAGGGTTTCTGGGGGCCGCCACAACGGTGCCGCGCTCCCCCTCGCACGCGGCCCGGAATCCGATAATGCGCTTCTGTTTGCGAACAAGACAGCGACGCCGCGCGGAGTGCCCGCGCGGCGTCGTTGGTGCAGCTTTAGTAGCGAAGTCCGAGGTCCGCGATCAGCGCTCGGTACGCTTCCAGATTCTGCTCTTTGTAGTAG
>JALZKG010000424.1 GCA_030859365.1 Gemmatimonadota bacterium | reverse complement strand
ACCACGGCGGGCGCGGCTCTGAGGGGCACCGTCGCCGACGCCGAGCAGGCGGCGCGCCACCTGGGTCTGGGTGCGTGGCGGGGGATCCTGATCGAAAGCACGGCCGGCGCCGTTCGACTGGCCCCGGTCCACGGTGGGCTGCTCGCCATCGCCGCGGAGCGCCGCATCCCGCCCGGATGGGTGCTCCGCATCACCGAGCGGCTTCGCCGTGAAGCCTCCGCCGCGCTCGACGAGGCTGCACCCACGGAGGAGGTCGGATGAGGGGGAAGACCGGATGAGCGCGTTCGCCGAATCGCTGCTGCGCCTGAACCGTATCCCCGGGGTGCGGGGCTCCATGATCGTCGCCGCCGAGGACGGTCTCGTGGTCGAAGCCGACCTCATGATCGGGATTCCCGGGCCGGCGGTCGCCGCCCTGGCCGCGTCGCTCTTCCGCGGGGCGCGGCGCTCACTGGCAGAGGCGTCGCTCGGGGACGCCTCCTTTCTGCAGCTCGAAGCGGAGGGAGGCTACCTCTTCGCGGCGGCCCCGCCCGTCGGCGACCTGATGCTGGCCGTGGTGTCCGACGACCGGGTCAACGTGGGGATGCTCCGGCTGAAAGCCGCCGCGGTGGCGGAGACGCTCGGGTGAGGCGCGCCGATCTGGAGCACTTCGTCGGCGCACTGGCCGCGCCGGTCGAGCGCTTCGCCCGCGAGGCGCGTATCCCGCTGGTGCTGCTGATCAACGGGAGCGGACAGGTGCTCGCCCAGCGGGGCTTCGCGCGCGCCCTGGACGTGATGGGCGTTGCGGCGCTGGCGGCCGGGATCCACGCTTCTTCGCGGGCGCTCGCCGGGCTGCTCGGCCAGCCGGCGTTCCATCACCTGCACCAGGGCGGCGGCTCCCGGCAGGTCTTCATCGGCGCCTTCGCCACCCCGGCGGAGGAGCTGGTGCTGGTAGCGGTCTTCGGAGCGGACTCCTCCGTCGGGCTGACCCGGATCTTCTTCGACACGCTGGTGGGCGAGGTCGGGTCTCTGCCCGGGTGGAGCGACGCCCGTCCCACCGCGAACGCGGCCGCATTCGAACGGGACCTGGAATCCGGTCTCGACCACTTCTTCGGCGGACTTTGAACGTATGTCCCTGGTCAACTACTCCAGCCGCGAGATCACCTGCAAGATCGTCTACTACGGGCCCGGGCGGTCCGGGAAGACGACGAATTTGCAGTACATCCACGCGCAGGTCCCCGAGGACCGCAGGGGGAAAATGGTTTCGCTGGCCACGGAAACCGATCGGACGTTGTTCTTCGACTTTCTGCCGCTGGAACTGGGGACCATCTCCGGCTTCCGCACCCGCTTTCAGCTCTACACCGTCCCCGGGCAGGTGTACTACGACGCGACCCGCAAGCTGGTGCTGCAGGGTGCCGACGGGGTGGTCTTCGTCGCGGACAGCCAGCGGCTGCAGCGCGACGAGAACATGGAAAGCTTTCGCAACCTGCACGTCAACCTGTTGGAGCAGGGGGTGGACCCACGCACGATCCCGCTCTGTCTGCAGTACAACAAGCGCGATCTCCCGGACGTCATGGAGGTGGAGGAGATGGACGACGCCCTGAACTATCGGGAGCTTCCCAGCTTCGAGGCGCGCGCCCTCGCCGGGGAAGGGGTCTTCGATACCCTGCGTGGGGTGAGCGCACTGGTGCTGCGCCGCCTTTCGGAGCGCTTCAACCGCCCGGTGGCCGCCGGGGGCACCACGGGATGAGTACGGTGCTGGACCCCGGCCTGACGCTGGAAACCTTCCAGGTGGGGCGATTCAACCGGGACGCCGTCCACGCCGTGCGGCGCGTCGCGGGGGGTGCGCCCGCCGGACGTCCGCTCGTGCTGCACGGTGCCGCAGGGGCGGGGAAGACGCATCTGCTGAGCGCCGCCGGGCACCTCGCGCGCTCGTCCCGGCCAGAGCGGGAGGTTCGTCTGCTCTCCCTCTCCCTCGGGGAGTGGAACGAGGCGGGCTCCCCTCGCGCCGTCCCGGCCCCCTCCGCCGGAAGCCTGCTGCTGCTGGACGGTCTCGACGCGGTGGCGGGCAACCCCGGGGCCCAGCTCGAGATGCTCCGGGTGCTCGCCCTCGCCGCGCGTGCGGAGGCGCAGGTGGTGATCGCCTCGCGCGAGCCTCCGGCGGCCCTCCCCGGGCTGGATCCGCGTCTGCGCGACCGTCTCGCCGACGCGGAAGAAGTGCCGGTCGCCGCTCCGCCGGAGCTTCGGCCGGGCACCGCAGCGCCGGACGAGTTCGGGGCCTTTCTTTCCGACATCTCCTCGTCCGTGGCGGAGCTGGTGGAGGCGGTGCCGTGGGAGGAACCCGCGGAAGAGGCCCAGGAGCCGGAAGAGGAGCGTCCGACCCCGGACGCGCCCGCCGCTGAGCCGGCGGCGGTGAGCGTCGACCGGTGGTTTCTCCATCCGGAGCGGGCCGCCCTCAGCTGGGTGGGGCTGCCGGATCGAATCCTCGAGGAGCTCGGCTGATGGCCATCAAGGGCAGCCTGCGGGAGGCGAGCCTCCCGGACGTGCTCCAGCTTCTGGCGATGGGGCAGAAGAGCGGATGCCTTTCGGTCACCGACCGGTCCAACTTCGGCTACATCTTCTTCGAGCGCGGGCGGATCATCTACGCCGCCATCGTCAACCGCCGCGACCGGCTGGGGGATCTGCTCGTCAAGAACGAGCTACTCGACGCGGCGACGCTCGCGCGTGCGGTGGAGATGCAGGGATCCCAGCCGGAAGAGCGGCTCGGCGAGATCCTCATCGAGATGGGTGCGATCACGCGCGAGCAGCTGGAGCAGTACATCCGTATCCAGATCGAGGAGGCGGTCTACTTTCTGTTCACCTGGTCGCAGGGCTCCTTCTACTTCGAGGCGGGGCAGGAGCCGGATGCGGGGGCGATGCGCGTCTCCATCAACCCGGAGAACCTTCTGCTGGAGGGCGCGCGCCGCATCGACGAGTGGAGCCTCATAGAAAAGAAGATCCCCTCGCTCGACCTGGTCTTCGAGCTGGACCGGGAGCGGATCGGGGATGAGGCGGTGCTCACCGACGAGCAGCGAAGGACGCTCTCGCTGGTGGATGCTCGCCGCACCGTCCACGAGATCGTCCATGCGTCCGGGCTGGTGGAGTTCGACGTCGCCAAGGCGCTCTTCGGACTGATCCAGGCGGGCTTCGCCCACCACGTCGGACGCCGTGTCGCGGCCGATGTGAGGGAGGTGCCCCGCGCCCGGATCGACGAGCAC
>JALZKG010000011.1 GCA_030859365.1 Gemmatimonadota bacterium | reverse complement strand
TCCTCGGGGTCGGTGAGGCGTCCGCGCAGGATGTCGGTGGTGGAGCCCACCTGTGCGGCGAGCGAGCCGGGGAGGAGGACGAGCAGGACGAAGAGCAGGGCGGCACGCATCGACAGGTTTCTCCAGGAGGGCGGACGGCGCGACACACGCCCACGGAGGGCGACGCACCATGAGTACACGCGGGGTGCCTGGAACGTTGGATCCGTCATAGGCGGCTTTGGTTGCCCCCCCTTGCTATCAGAATAGTCGACGTCGTTTGCCGACCTTCGATCGGCCGAGAAGGCGTCCGTCGCCGTGGCTCCCACATCGGCCGATCTCGTGACAAGTGACCCTCCGCGCGCGGCCCATCCCGCGCCGCCCTTGCGCGGGGCTCTCACCCTCGCGTACGCTCCCCCGTCCCGGCACCTCCCCCACTCCGACGCCTGCGCCCATGAAGCGCCTTCTTCCCCTCACCGCCCTGCTCCTCGGCACCCTCGCCGCTCCCCTGCCCGCGCAGGAGCGCCCCCTCGGCACCCTCCGCGAGCAGGCCGACACACGCCAGGAGTGGCTGCGGCTCCGCCTGGAGCGGGTGCTGCCGCGCCTGATGCGCGAGCACGGGGTGGGGATGTGGATCGTCCCTATGCGCGAGTACAACGAGGATCCGGTCTTCGGCGCGCTGGTCTCGCCAACCACGATGGCGGCGCGGCGACGGACCATCTACGCCTTCTGCCTGCGCGGCGACTCGGTGGAGCGCACCGCCATCGGCGGCACCTCGCAGGGCGGCTTGTACCGCGTGGTGCGCGACCCCACCACCGCGATCGGCACCGCGGGAACGCAGCGGCGCGCGGCGGAGCCCTTCGGTCCCGAGCAGTGGACGCTGCTCCCGCCGCTGGTGAGGGAGTGCGACCCGCGGACCATCGCCGTCAACATCTCGCACACTCACGCCTTCTCCGACGGCCTGGCGGCCGGCGAGTGGGAGCAGCTCCACGCCGCGCTCCCGGCGGAGTACCGCAGCCGCGTGGTGCGTCGCGAGCTGCTTCCGCTGCACTTGTTCGAGGAGCGGCTCCCGGAGATGATGCCGGCGTACACCGAGATGCAGCGCGTGGTGCACGCCCTGATCGCCACCGCCTTCTCCGACGCGGTGATCACCCCCGGCGTCACCCGCACCGAGGACGTGGTCTGGTGGCTGCGGCAGCGGGTGAACGACCTGGGGCTCGGCACCTGGTTCCAGCCCTCGGTCAGCGTGCAGCGGCGCGGCGTGGAGATGGGAGATTCGGCCAACCCCGTGATCCTCCGCGGCGACGTGCTGCACACCGACTTCGGGATCTCCGCGCTCGGGCTCCACACCGACACCCAGCACATGGGGTACGTGCTCCTGCCGGGGGAGACGGATGCGCCGGCGGGGATGTACGCGGCGCTCCGCCGCTCCAACCGCCTGCAGGACCTGCTGCTGGAGGAGATGCGGCCCGGCCGCACCGGCAACGAGGCGCTACGCCGCACCCTGGAGCGGATGCGGCGCGAGGGGATCGACGGCACCGTCTACACCCACCCCATCGGGGATCATGGGCATGGGGCGGGACCGACCATCGGGCTGTGGGACCGGCAGGAGGGGGTGCCGGGACGCGGCGACGTGCGGATCCGCCCGAACAGCTGGTACTCCATCGAGCTGCAGGCCACCTCCCCCGTGCCGGAGTGGGCCGGCCAGCCGGTGCGGATGGCGCAGGAAGAGGAGATCTACCTGGACGCCGACGGCACCCGCCACTGGACGCTGGCGCGGCAGGAGAACTTTCACCTGGTGCGGTGAATGGCGAGTGGCGGGGAGGAGCTACCGGACCAGCTCGCCATCGTGCGCGACGTGTCCGAGCGGCTGGAGCGTACGGGGGTTCCCTTTATGCTGACTGGTTCGATGGCGATGAACTTTTATGCCCAGCCGCGCATGACCCGAGACATCGATCTCGTGGTGGAGTTGCAGCCCGACCAGGTGGAGCGCGTCGCGGAGCTCTTCTAGCCGGAGTGCTACATGTCGCGAGAGGCCGTCGCGGAAGCGATCTTGCACCGCTCTTCGTTCACCCTGATCCACCGCGACAGCATCATCAAGGTGGACTGCTTTCCGCGCAAGCCGGGGGCATTCCGGGAAGCCGAGTTCGCCCGTCGTCAAGCCGCCGAAATCGACGGTTTCACGACCTACCTGGTCACGCGGGAGGACTTGATCCTGTCCAAGCTACTCTGGGCGCGGGAGTCGCTTTCGGAGATGCAGCTGCGCGATGTTCGCAACCTGCTGGCGTCCCCGTTCGACGAGGCGTATTTGCTCGGCTGGGTGGATCGGCTGGAGCTGACGGAGATCTGGCGACGCGTAACGCTGTGAACGACACCTCGCCCGAGATGGCCGCGCTGCAGCGCTCGCTGCTGATGGAGCGTTCCGGCGCAGAGCGCTTCGTGATGGGCACCCGGATGTTCGCGGCCGCGCGCCGGATGGCGCTCGCCTCCTTTCCGCCCGGTCTGCCGCCGGACGAGGTGCGCCGCCGGCTCTTTGAGCGATTTTACGGAGACTTTCCGGCCCACCTCGTACCCGCGCCGCTACGTAGGCGCTGACGTTCAGCTCCCCCCGCTACCGGAACATCGCCGGGCTGATCTCCAGCGCCACCTCCGAGATCCGGTCCACGGGGAGGCCGGCCCGGCGCGCGTGCTCGCGGACGGCTTCCTGGTCCGGCGCGTCGTACTCGCAGTAGATCTTTCCTTCCACGTCGGACACGTAGCTGCGGATCCAGACCACCCCCTGCATCCCGGCGAGTACCTCGTTGGACTTGCGGCCCGCCGCGTCCAGCTCTTCGCGCGTCAACCGGCCGGCGTTCCGCTCGATGATGTACCTGGGCATGTCTCCTCCTGAGTAGTTGGTTGGTCAGATTCCCGGCGTGCGCCGCAACTCCTCGCAGGCGGTGGCGAGCTCGTCGTCGCCGCACTCCTCCGCGATACGCGAAGCACGCGCCAGAACGTCACGCGAATGGCCGCCCGCGAGGTCGTTCCCCGCCAGCTTGTACAGCATCCAGCCCTCGCCCGTGCGATCCCCGATGGCGCGGCGGATCTCCAGCGACTGCTGATAGTATTCCCCCGCGCGCTCCGCCTCGCCTCGCTCGCTGCTGAGGTCCCCCAGCGCCGCCAGGGCGTGGCCTTCGAGCCGGCGCTGCCCCGTCCGCCGGTGCGACGCGAGCGCCTCGCCGAATCGGTCCCGTGCCTCGTCCAGGCGCCCGAGTGCCTTGAGCGCGATGCCGGCGCTGTTCAGCATCAGCCCGGCGTGAACATGGTCTTCCATCTCCCGAAAGATAGCGAACGCCCGCTCGTATTGCTGCAGCGCCTGCGCATACTCGCCCCGGCTCCATTCCATGATCCCGATGGTGTTTCGCAGGCGGCCTTCCGCGGCATGGTCCTCCAGCGCCCGGGCCAGATCCACAGCCTCGGAGTAGTACGCGAGCGCCAGCGAAGGCTCGCCGACGTGCCGGCGTGCGGCGACGCCGAGCCCCTCGAGTGCCTCCAGTTCGCCTGCCGCATCTCCCGTCTGCTTTCGCAGCGCTCGCACCCTGCTCCAGGCCGCGAGGGCTGCGGCGTGATCTTCGCGTCGTTCGTACACATCCGCGACCTCCTTCCACACGAGGGCCTCGCTCTCCTGGTCCTGGAGCAGCGCGAACAGCGGGGCCGCTTCTTCCAGGTGCGGCAGCGCCTCGTCGTATCTGCCGAGGCCGAGGAGAACCTCACCGAGAATGCGGAGCGACTGGACGAGGCCGGGAGCATACTTCGCCCTCCGGGTCAGCTCCACCGACTCGCGATACGCCGCGATGCTTTCCTCCACTCTGCCTTGCTGCAGGTAGATGTGGGCAAGGGAGGTTTGATGGTACGAAAGCTGGATGGGAAGGCGCTTCTCCCGCGCCAGGTCTCTTGCCTGCTCGACGGCCCTCTGCGCCGCATCCGGGTCGCCAAGCTCGCGGTGGACGTTCCCGAGATTGGCCAGCGCGTAGCACATCTTGATGATGAACTCGTCGCCCTCGGCCGGATCGGAACCGGCGGCCGGCCCCTCCTCCGCGAGCGCGATCGCCTCTTCCAGAGAAGATTTGGCCCGCCGGTACTCTCCCATCGCTTTGAGAGTCGTCGCGATGTTGGTGAGGTCGCCGATGATCGCCACCGGATCGCCGAGCTTTTGGTCGATGACCAGCGCCTGCTGATTGTACTCGAACGCTTCCGTATTTCTGTCCTCGTGCCAGCGGAGCAGGCCCAGACTGCGGAGGGTGTTCCGTTGGCCCACCAGGTCGCCGAGATCACGTCGCAGCCGGAGCGAACGCTCCAGTGCCTCGGCGGCCTCCTCGAACTGCCGTAGCAGCGTGTGCAGGTCGCCCTGGCGGAGGTACACCTCGGCCAGCCGGGCCGGGTCGCGGGAGGATTCGAGGAGGGAGATCAGCTCGTCGATGATCTGCTGCTGGCGCGCGCGGAGCCCCAGCGTCTCGCAGAGGCGCTCCTGTCGCAGCAGGAGGTCGATGAGGGTTTCCTGCCGGTCCGCGCCGGCGGGAAGCCTGGCGAGCCACTTCTGCGTCCGCTCGAGGATCTGCAGCGCCTCCGCGAACTGTGCGAGTGCCTCCGTGCGCTCCGCCGAGCGCATCCCGTAGCGGACCGCCTTCCCCCACTCCTCCGCTCGGCTGAAGTGGTGCGCCAGCCGGTCCAGGTGCTCCTCGATGCGGTCCTGACCGAGCTGCTCGATGGCCGCCCCCACCCGTCCGTGCAGCTCCCGGCGCTGGTGCTCCAGCAGGCTCGCATACGCCACCTCCTTGGTCAGCGCGTGCTTGAACCGATACATCACGTCCGGGACCACCCGCGTCTGCTGGATCAATCCCGCGGCCTTGAGCGTTTCCAGCGTCGGCGGGAGACACTCGCCGTCGGTGGCGGTACGCTCCAGGATTCCCCGGGTGAACTCGCGCCCTACCACCGAAGCGAGGCGCAGCACATCGCGGGCATCCCGGTCCAGGCGATCCACGCGGGCACGGATCACCGCCTGAATGGAATCCGGCAGGTCCTCCATCTGCAGCGGGCCGGTGAGCCGGGCTTCGCTCCCCTCGATCCGAATCGCTCCCTGCTCCAGCAGAGCCTGGCAGATCTCCTCGAGAAAAAACGGGTTTCCTCCGGTGCGCTCGTGCAGCAGCGTGCCCAGCTCCTCGGGGAAGCTGTCGACGTGGAGAAACGACTTGAGGACCGCCACCGAGGAGGAGGACTCCAGCGGGCGCAGGGGGATGGGAGTATGCTGGCCGGGGCTGCCCCATTCCAGGCCGTATCCGGGACGGCAGGTCACCACCACCAGGAGCGGATAGCCGGCCACCACCTCCGTCACCTGCTGGAGAACCGCGTGCGAGGCTTCGTCGCTCCAGTGCCAGTCCTCGAGGAGCACCACGCTCGGCCGTCGCCGCGCGCTCAGCGTCAGGATGGCGGCGAGCGCTTCCTGCATGGCCAGCCGGAAGGCGTCTCCCTGGAGGTGTTTGGGCACCCGGAACTCGGTGCTCGGGATGGAGAGCAGGTGCAGATAGAGGGGGATGAACTCTTCCAGCTCGGGCCCAAGTTCCCGGATTCGCGCGAGGGTGCTCGGCAGCACGCCGTCCGCACCCGCTTCACCCAACCCGAGCCCGGTGCGCAGGATCTCGATAAAGGGGAGATAGGCGACGCCGCCACCGTAGGGCTGGCAGCGGCCGAGCAGAAGGGAGGCGCGCCCGCCATCCAGCTCGGTTCGGAACTCGTGGAGCAGACGGCTCTTGCCCATCCCCGCTTCGCCGGTGACGGTGGCGAACTGTCCCTCCCCCTGCAGCGCATCGTCGAGGCACCGCTGCAGGGTGGCGATCTCCGCCTGTCGGCCGGTATACGCCGTCAGACCCACCTTTTCAGCCGCCTGGAGCCGGGTTTGCAGCCCCGACTCGCCGATCACCCGGTAGGGAACCAGCGGCTGCTTCCGGTCCCGGACGGCGAGCGCTTCCCGGGGCTCGGTATCGAAAAACGCTCGGATGAGGTGCTCGCACTCCGGACTCGCCCACACCTCGTCTACCTCCGCATGCGAGGCGAGCCGCACGGCCGTGTGCAGCGGAGTGCCGGTGATGCGGTACGCCCGTTCTGCACCGGTGCCCGGCTGCGCCACGACCCGGCCCGTGTCGATTCCGGTGTGCAGGCGCAGCACGGGGCCGCCCCCCTGCTCGAGGGGCCCGCTGATGGCGCGGACGCTCGCGTGCAGCTCGAGCGCGGCCCGCGCGGCGCGGATGCCGTCGTCTTCCCGCGTGGTGGGAATGCCGAAGAGCAGCACCAGCTCGTCACCGGTGAACCGGTTCAGGGCGCCGCCGTGCCGGGCCGCTACCTCCGCGGCTTCCTCCCGCAGCGTTCCGGTCACCCGTTGCACCTCTTCGGGCACGCAGCTTTCCACCAGCGCGGCATACCCCGAAACGGTGGAGGCGACCACCGTTGCGTGACTCCGCTCTCCGTGCGGCAGCACTCCGCCGGACGTGGTTTCGCCGGAGTCCAGCGCGGGCGCGTGGGTGGCGGCGGCGGGGGTGCGAACCGCCTCCAACGCCTGCGCCAGTTCGCTCGCGCCGGGGAAGCGGTCCTCGCGACGCTTGGCGAGGGCGCGCTCCACCACCTGCTGCAGCGCGGCCGGGGTCCCCGGGCGGAGCGCGGTGATCGGCTGTGGATCGGCGGTCTGAATGGCGTGGAGGAGAGCTCCGTCGTGAGAGTTCCGGAACGGGCGCTCGCCGGTGAGCATCTCGTACAGCACCACCCCCAGCGACCAGACGTCGGTGCGGCCGTCCACCTCCTCGCCTCGGGCCTGCTCGGGGCTCATATACGCCACCGTCCCCGGCTGCACGCCGGGATGGGTGAGATTGACGTGGGCCAGCTTGGCCACCCCGAAGTCCACGATCTTCACCACGCCGTCACCGGTGAGGATCAGGTTGGCAGGCTTGATGTCGCGGTGAATGATTCCCCGGGCGTGGGCTCGGGCCAGTCCGCGCGCCACCTGGATCGCCGCGTCGACGGCCTGCTCGGCGGGTAGCGGCCCCTCCGAGATCCGCCGCTTGATCGTTACCCCCTCGCAGAAGGACATCGCGAGGAACAGCTGCCCACCGTCCGTTTCGCCGATCTCGTGGATGGTGCAGATGTTGGGGTGGTCGAGCGCCGCGGCCGCCTGTGCCTCCACGAGG
>JALZKG010000477.1 GCA_030859365.1 Gemmatimonadota bacterium | reverse complement strand
GGGCGACACCCTGTACGTTCACACCGTGTATGCGGCGGATCCGGAGAAGGTGCGCGCCGGGATCCGCCTCTTCGCGAATCTGATCGAAGGCGCGACGGGCCCCCGCGCCCCGCGCGGCGACGAGGAGGCGAGACCATGGCAGGTGTAGCGATGCTCGGAGCACTGGCCGTGATCGGCGTGAGCATCCTGCTCTGCGCCGTCCGCGCGGTGCGGGGGCCCACCCTGTTCGATCGGGTGATGGCGTTCGACTGCATCGCCCTGAACGTGGTCGGTGCCATCCTGATCGTCTCGGTGATTCTACGCACCGGCGCCTTCATGGACGTGGTCCTCGTGGTGGCGCTGCTCGGCTTTCTCGGCACGGTGTCGCTGGCTTCCTACCTGGAGGGTACGCTTGTGGACTGAAGCGCTGGTCCTGATCCTCGTTGGCGCCGGGGTATTTTTCATGTTCGTCGCCTCGCTCGGCGTGCTGCGCCTCCCGGACTTCTACTCCCGGCTGCACGCCCCCACCAAGGCGGCGACGCTGGGGCTCTTCCTCCTGCTCGCCGCGACCGTCGTCGCGGTCCCGAAAGGGGTGGTGCTGACCAAGGCGCTGCTGGCGCTCGCCTTTCTTGCCGCGACCGCTCCGGTAGGCGCGCACATCCTTTCCCGTGCCGCGTATCGAAAGGGGGTGGCGCGCGCCCCGGACACCGATCTGGACGAGTACGCACCGCAGATGGCTTGGCTCCGAACTCACCCGCCGGCACCCGAGCCGGTACACGACGTGGACCAGGAACGCAGCGGGGAGACGAGATAGGCACGGAACCGCGTCGTGCGGGCTCGGTACGAGAACAGGCCCCCCCTGCTGTGAAACCTTTGTCGAAGCGGAAACGTAGGGCCAGGGGAGCGGACGTCGGTCCGCCCCATCCATCGTCACGCGAATCGCCATGACCGCCCCCCGTCTGATGTTCGCTGCTCTGCTGGCGCTGCTCGCCTCCTCGGTCGCGGCGCAGGAGCAAGGAGTCGTCTATCGCATCCCGGTGACCGGCACGGTGGAGATGGGGCTCGCTCCCTACATCGAGCGCTCGCTGCGCGAGGCGGCGGAGGCCGGCGCGGTCGCGGCGGTGCTCGACCTGGACACCCCGGGCGGGCGGGTCGACGCGGCGGAGCGCATCTCCGACGCCATCGGCGACTCGCCGATCCCGACTTATGCCTTTGTGAACCGCCGCGCCTTCAGCGCGGGAGCGCTGATCGCCCTTTCCACCCATCGAGTCTACATGCGCCCCGGCTCGGTGATGGGGGCGGCGACGCCGGTGACCGGCGAGGGCTCCCGGGCCCCCGAAAAGATCGTCAGCGCGCTGCGCTCCGAATTCCGCTCCCTCGCGGAAGCGCGGGGGCTGGACCCCCGCGTCGCCGAAGCGATGGTGGATGAGGAGATCGCCATCCCCGGCGTGGTCGCAGAGGGCAAGCTGCTGTCGCTGAGCGCCGTCGAGGCCGCGCGCATCGGCTACGCCGCGCCGGCCGAGGACTGGGACGCGCTGCTCGCAGAGATCGGGGCGTCGGGGGCGCGCGTCGTTGAGGCCCGGGCGAACTGGGCCGAGCGCGTGGTCCGCTTCTTCACCAACCCGCTGGTCGCCCCGTTTCTGCTTTCGCTCGGCTTTCTGGGGCTGCTGGTGGAGATCAAGACCCCCGCCTTCGGACTGGCGGGGCTCGCGGGGCTCGGCTCGCTGGGGCTCTTCTTCGGGAGCCACCTGATCATCGGCCTGGCGGGGTGGGAGGTGCTGATCCTGCTCGGCGCGGGGCTGGTGCTGCTCGGGGTGGAAGCGTTCGTCATCCCCGGCTTCGGGGTGGCGGGGGTGCTCGGCCTCGCGGCGATTCTCGGGAGCATCGTCCTGAGCATGGTGGGCTCGCTGCCGACCGGTGCCGACTTCGCCACGGCGGGGGCGGTGATCCTCTCCTCGCTCCTGATCGTGGGGGTGGTCGCGTGGCAGCTCCTCCGGCATCTTCCGGACGATCGGCGCGCCCGGCGGATGACGCTTCGCACCAGCACCAGCCGCGAGGAGGGGTACCTCTCCAGCCCGCAGCGTGACGATCTGGTGGGCACCGAGGGCGTCGCCGTCACCGACCTGCGCCCCTCGGGGACCGCTCTCTTCGGCGACGAGAGGGTGGACGTGGTATCCGAAGGACCCTTTGTCGTGGCCGGCACCCCGGTGCGCGTCACCCGCGCCGAAGGTTACCGACACGTTGTTCGGCCGGTGGCCTGAGCCGCCCGCTTCGCCCTCCCCTTCGCTCCGAGTCCGCAATGGAAGAGCTTTATCTGGGCAGCACGCTGTTCATCCTGTTCCTGGTCCTGGTGGCGCTCTTCGTCATCACCCGCTTCGTTCCGGTGGGGCTCTGGCTCCAGGCGCTCTTTTCCGGGGTCCGGGTTCCCTTCTCCACCCTCTTCTTCATGCGCTTCCGGCGGGTGAACCCGGCACGCATCGTGAACCCGCTCATCACCGCGACCAAGGCGGGGCTCCCGCTCCAGATCGACGCGCTGGAGGCCCACCTGCTCGCCGGGGGCAACGTGGAGCGGGTGGTCGCGGCGCTGATCGCCGCCGACAAGGCGAACATCGCCCTTTCCTTCCAGCAGGCGACGGCCATCGACCTCGCCGGACGCGACGTTCTGGAGGCGGTGCAGACCTCGGTCAACCCCAAGGTGATCAACACCCCGCGCGTGGCCGCAATGGCAAAGGACGGCATCCAGCTGATCGCGATCGCCCGGGTCACCGTGCGGGCAAACATCAACCGCCTGGTCGGCGGCGCGGGGGAGGAAACCATCCTGGCGCGCGTCGGTGAGGGGATCGTCTCCACCATCGGCTCGGCGGCGAGTCACGCGGCGGTGCTGGAAAACCCGGACGCGATCTCCAAGGCGGTGCTCGCCCGCGGACTGGACGCGGGGACCGCGTTCGAGATCCTTTCCATCGACGTGGCGGACGTGGACGTCGGCAAGAACATCGGCGCCGAGCTGCAGACCGATCAGGCCGAGGCGGACAAGCGGATCGCCCAGGCGCGCGCCGAGGAGCGGCGCGCCATGGCGGTCGCGGTGGAGCAGGAGAACCGGGCGCGGGTGGAGGAGATGCGCGCCAAGGTGGTGGAGGCCGAGGCCGAGGTGCCGATGGCGATGGCCGAAGCGTTCCGCAACGGCAGCATGGGGATCATGGACTACGCCCGCTACCGCAACATGCAGAGCGACACGGAGATGCGCACCGCACTCGCGAAACCCGACTCGGCGCAGGACGGCGGCGAGCGCCGGTGAGCTGGGAAGCCCTCCTCTTCCTCGTTTTTTTGCTTCTGCCGCTCCTCCAGGGGCTGCTGGAGCGGAAAAAGGGGCCGCCACGCCTCCCCCCGCCGGACGCGGACCACGAGAACGAGCTCCCCGGCGAAGGCTCCGGGTGGGCCGAAGGTTGGGGCGCCTGGCCGGCGGAGGAGCTGCCGGAGGAGGATGCCGGGAACGAGGAGGAGGCGCCACGGAGGGAGCGTGATCGCGTGCCGATCCTCGTCCAGCCAGCCCCGACGCCCCGGCCGGAGCCGGCCCCCGTGCCGATCGTCGTGTCGATGGAGCCGCTCGCCCCGCGCCCGGTGCCGGTGCGACCCACCCGCGACGCGGTTCCGGACCGGGCCGCTGAGCACGCCCGCTTCCATGCACGAGTCGAAGCGCCCGCGGTCGTACGGCGGGTGACCCACAGGACGGGCGCGCTCCAGCTGCGGAACCTCGGAGAAGTGCGGCGCGCGGTGCTGCTCGCGGAGGTGCTCGGCCCGCCGCGTGCGCTGCGGCCGCTGGAGGAGGACCGCTGAGCCCGGCCGGGAGCTAGTCGTCGGAAACGGAGTCGCGCAGTCGCTTGGTTTCGGAGCGGCGGCGCTTGGCCGCCAGCCGCCGCTCCCGCGACGCCCGGGGCGGCCGAGTCTTCCGGCGGGCCCTGGGCACGTGGAGCGCTTCCGTCACGAGGGTGACGAGACGCCCTTCCGCGGCCTCACGGTTGCGGTGCTGGCTCCGCTCCTCGCTCGCGGTGATCCGCAGCACCCCCTCCCCACTGATCCGGTTGGCGAGCACGCGGAGGATTCTCGCCCGCTGCTCCTCGCTGACGCTTGGAGATCCTGCCACGTTCCACTCCAGCTCGATCCGGGTGGAGGAGGTGTTGACGTGCTGCCCGCCGGGGCCCCCGGAGCGGGTGGCGCGAAAGGTCAGCTCCGCCCGGGGGATCCACAACTGGTCGCCGACGGCGAGCAGCGCGTCGTCCGGCATCTCGCCGCCGGCTTCGGCTATGGATTGGACTCAGTCCCGAACAACACGTCGAAGATCAACGTGGAGTTCGCGGGAATCACCACCTGGTTCGTGTTTCTATCCCGCTGCTCCTCTGCGCCGTAGCCGAGGGCCGGAGGAACGATCAGGCGACGCGAGCCGCCGTCGCGCATCCCCACCACTCCCTCCGCGAAGCCGGGTATCACCCGGTCGAATCCCGGGGTGAACGCGAACCGGACCTTGGGTTGAAAGGTCGTTCCATCCAGAAGGGTCCCGGTGATCTGCGGTGCAACGGTCTGGCACCACTGCGCAGTCGCACCCGTGCCTACTCGGGTTTCTATGTAGCGCAGCCCAGTGGTGGTGATGATCGTGTCTCCCGACACCGCCTGTTGCGCAGATTCGATCGGAGTGCAGGCAGGGCCAGTCGTCTCCCCCAGACATCCGCCGAGCGCGCCCACGGCGAGGCACGTCGCCATCAAATTCATCCTCTTGTTCATCTTTTCCTCCAGGACTTGAAAACGCGTGTTGCTGCGGTGGCGCGGAAACCGCAATATACCGGCCGACCACAAGCCGGCACACTGCACACCCCCCTGTCGGTACCCTTTCTCGTAGGAGCAACGCATGCGGCAGCACCGCCACTACCACCTGATCGGCATCGGCGGCACCGCCATGGGATCGCTCGCCGGGCTGCTGCGCAGCGCGGGGCACACGGTCACCGGCTCGGACGAGAACGTGTATCCGCCCATGTCGACGCAGCTCCAGGAGCTGGGGATTCCCTACCGCGAAGGGTACTCGCCCGACAATCTGGAGCCCCGCCCGGACATCGTCGTGGTCGGCAACGCGATCTCCCGCGGCAATCCGGAGCTGGAGCACGTCCTCGATGAGCGGATGCACTACACCTCCGCCGCGGCGACGCTCAAGGAGGAGTTTCTCCGCGGCCGCCATTCGCTCGCCGTCGCGGGAACGCATGGCAAGACCAGCACCACCTCCCTGCTCGCGTGGGCGCTGGAGTGCGCCGGGCTCCACCCCAGCTTTCTGATCGGCGGGGTGGCGGAAAACTTCGGCGTTTCTTTCCGCCTCACCGACTCCGACCTGTTCGTGATCGAGGCCGACGAGTACGACACCGCGTACTTCGACAAGGGCCCGAAGATGTGGCACTACCTCCCGGACACGGCCATCGTCAACAACCTGGAGTTCGACCACGCCGACATCTACCGCGACGAGGAGGCGTATCGCTTCGCCTTCAGCCGCTTCATCAACCTGATCCCCGGCAACGGGACGCTGATCGCGGGGTGGGACTCGCCGATCGTACGGGAGATGGCGCCGCAAACCTTCAGCCGGCTGGAGTCGTTCGGCTATGGGACGAACGCCGGGGACGACACCCATCCGCGCTGGACGGCGGAAGGCGTGGAGTTCGGCCCCGAGGAAACCCGCTTCACCGTGCTGCAC
>JALZKG010000455.1 GCA_030859365.1 Gemmatimonadota bacterium | reverse complement strand
GTGCAGCCCGGCGGTGGGAGCGGCGACGGAGCCCCGCTCCCGCGCGAACACGGTCTGGTAGCGCTCGCGATCCTGCTCGGTCGCGGAGCGCCTCAGGTAGGGCGGCAGGGGGATCCGCCCCCAGCGCTCCAGCGCCTCCTCGATGGGCAGAGAGGTGTGCAGCCGAACGGTTCGCTCCCCGCCCGGCTGCACGTCCACGATCTCCACCCGCAGCCCGTCGGACACCTCGACGGTCCGCCCGGGGCGCAGCTTCGCGCCGGGGCGCACCAGCGCGGTCCAGCACCCCTCCTGCGCCGGGTGAAGGAGGAGCACCTCCGCCTCGCCGCCGCCCGGGCGGCGCCCCATCAACCGTGCCGGAAAGACCCGCGTTTCGTTGAGCACCAGCAGGTCGCCCGCGGGGATCATCTCCGCCAGGCCGGCGAAGACGCGGTGCTCCAGCGCGCCCCGCTCCCGGTCCACCACCAGCAGACGGCTCGCGTCGCGCCGCTCCGCGGGCGTCTGCGCGATCTGCTCCGCGGGGAGATCAAAGTCGAAGTCCGAAGTGGTGAAGCGGCGCTCGTTCACGCGTCGAACAGGTTGGCCTGCGGACGCATCGCCGCATCGGAGGACTGCACCGGCGGCGCGTAGCCGAAGCGTCGATACGCCGTCTCCGTGGCGACGCGGCCGCGGGCGGTGCGCATCAGAAGGCCGTTCTGGATCAGAAAGGGCTCGTACACTTCTTCCAGCGTCCCCGCGTCTTCGCCGATCGCGACCGCAAGCGTGTTCAGCCCGACCGGTCCCCCGGAGAACTGCTCGATCAGGGAGCGCAGCACCCGCGTGTCCATCTCATCCAGCCCCCATTCGTCCACGTCGAGCATCCGGAGCGCCGCGTCGGCCACCTCCACGTTGATCACCCCGTCGGCCTCCACCTCGGCGTAGTCGCGTACCCGCCGCATCAGCCGATTCGCGATCCGCGGAGTGCCACGCGAGCGGCGGGCGATCTCGTGGGCCCCATCGCGGGTGCACGCCACTCCCAGCACCTCGGCGGTGCGCTGCACGATGAAGGTGAGCTGGTCCACGGGGTAGAAGTTGAGCCGCAGCACGATGCCGAAGCGCGCGCGCATCGGGGAGGTGAGCATCCCGAAGCGGGTGGTGGCGCCGATCAGGGTGAAGCGCTCCACCGGCATGGAGATCATCTGCGCGTTGGGCCCGTCGGAGAGGCGCACGTCGATACGGAAGTCCTCCATGGCGGGATAGAGGAATTCCTCGATGATAGGGCGCAGACGGTGGATCTCGTCGATGAAGAGGATGTCCCCGTCCCGCAATGCGGTGAGCTGCCCCACCAGATCTGCCGGCTTCTCCAGCACCGGACCGGAGGTGATCTTGATGTTCACCCCCATCTCCCGCGCCATCAGCATGGCCAGCGTGGTCTTGCCGAGTCCGGGAGGGCCGTTGAGCAGCGTATGGTCGAGCGGCTCCCGTCGCGCCCGTGCCGCGTCGATCGCGATCCGCAGCGACTCCTTGACGTTGGGCTGCCCGACAAACTCGGCCAGGCGTTGCGGACGGAGGGAGAGGCCGGCGCCGTCGTCGCCGGGAATCTCCTCCGGGGTGGTGATTTCGGAGCGGGGGGGCTTGCTCATGGGCGGTGCCGCACTCTGAAGCTGTTACGGGGTTTGTTCGGGATCACTTTCTACCCCGATCTCGGGGGGCGGATCCGCCCCGCTAACGGACGCGCGCGAGCGCCGCGCGGATCAGCTCCTGCGTGGGAAGGGAGCCCTGCTCCCCGATCACCGCGCGCACGGCGCGCTCCGCGTCGCCCGGGTTGAAGCCGAGCACCGACAGGGCGCGGATCGCGTCCTCCGCCGACGGCGCCGTGCCGACGCCCCCGGGAGCGAAGGGGATATCGTCCATCTTGCCCGCGAGGTCGAGCACCAGCCGCTCCGCGGTTTTCTTCCCCACCCCGCCGACCGAGGTGAGTGCGGCGACGTTGCGGTCGCGGACCGCGCGGACGGTACCCTCCGCCGAAAGCGCGGAGACGATCGCGAGCGCGAGCTTCGGCCCCACCCCCGGCGCGGCGAGCAGACGGGCGAAGACCGTGCGCTCGACCGCCTGCAGAAAGCCGAACAGGAGCACCGCGTCCTCGCGGACCACCTGCAGGGTGCGCAGCTCCACCGGCTGCCCCACCCGCGGAAGCGCCTCGAAGGTAAAAAGGGGAATCAGCACTTCGTACGCGACGCCCCCTGGCGTCATGATCTCCGCCCGGTCCAGCTCGCGGGCGGCGAGGACACCGCCGATGCGGGAGATCACGACGCCTCCCGCGCCCGCGGGAGCATGCGGAGCGATAAGCGCATGGGTGCGGTGGTCTGCGGACCGAAGCCGCGGAAGCAGTGGCAGAGAGCGACCGCGACACCGTCTGCCGCATCGTGCGGTCTGGGGGCCTCGCGCAGTTTGAGCAGCCGCTGCACCATGAAGCCCACCTGCTCCTTGGTCGCTCTCCCCGTCCCCGCCACGGCGCTCTTGACCTCGGCCGGAGGGTACTCGGCCACCGGCAGGTGCTGCAGGGCGGCGGCCAGCAGGATCGCTCCACGGGCGTGGCCGAGCACCACGGCGGTGCGCGCGTTCTTGGAGTAGAAGACCCCTTCCACCGCCACCACTTCGGGCGAATGCCGCTGCAGCACCTCCAGGATGCCCTCGTGGATGTCGCGTAGCCGGTCCGGGAGCGGGGCCCGGCTGTCGGTGCGGATCACCCCGCACTCCAGCAGCGAAACGGCGCCGTCGCTCGTTCGCGCGACGACGCCGTACCCCGTTACGGCGGTGCCCGGATCGATCCCCAGCACGATCACGGCGGCGAATCTCCGGGACGGCGTCGCGCCCGGCTACTCCGCACCCGCAAAGGCCGCCTCGTCCACGTCGGCGTTGGCATACACCTTCTGCACGTCATCCGAGTCTTCGAGAAGGTCCAACACCCGGACCACCAGCTCGGCATCCCTGCCTTCCACGCGGACAGTGCTCTTCGGGACCATCGCCAGCTCCGCGTCCTCCCACTCGATCCCCCGCTCCCGCAACGCGTCCTGCACGGCGTGCAAGTCGGCCACGCCGGTATAGATGATAAAGCTCCCCTCCTCCACCTCCATGTCCTCGGCGCCCGCCTCGAGGGCAGCCTCCAGCACCCGGCCTTCATCATAGCGGGAGCCGTCCACCACGATCTGCCCGCGGCGATCGAACATCCAGGCGACGGAGCCGCTGGTGCCGAGATTGCCGCCGTTCTTGGAGAGTGCGTGGCGGATGTCCGCGACGGTGCGGTTGCCGTTGTCCGTCAGCGTTTCGATGAAGATGGCGACCCCGCCGGGACCGTACGCCTCGTAGGTGATCTCCTCGTAGTCGACGCCCTCCAGCTCGCCCGTACCCTTCTTGACGGCGCGGTCGATGTTTTCGTTCGGCATGTTCGCCGCCCGCGCGGTGTCGATCGCGAGGCGAAGCCGCGGGTTGCCGGCGGGATCTCCCCCCCCGGCCCGGGCGGCGACGGTGATCTCCCGGATCAGCTTGGTCCAGTTGGCGGCCCGCTTGTTGTCGGTGATCGCCTTTTTACGCTTGATCTGCTTCCACTTGCTATGCCCTGCCATAGGGCACCTCCCCTGGAAACACCGAAGTGTGATGGCTGGTGAAGCTGAAAAGCATGGTGGTGGGTCAGGTGGCGGCA
>JALZKG010000445.1 GCA_030859365.1 Gemmatimonadota bacterium | reverse complement strand
GTCTTCAACGGCGTCGTCCCGCCGGAGCGGTCCATGGAGCCGCGCTGCGAATTTCTGGTGATGAGCGCGGGACGCGCGTGGGACCCGGCGAAGGGGATGGACGTCCTCGACCGCGCGATGGGGCGGCTGGGGCCGGAGGGGGCGATCGCCCACCTTTTCGGGGAAACCGAGGCCCCGCACGGAGCGCGCTTCGTGCCGCGGCACATGGAGTCGCACGGACGGGTCGGACGCGCCGAGGTGGACCGCTGGATGGGGCGGACGTCGGTGTACGTCGCCGCGTCGCGCTACGAGCCGTTCGGGCTGGCGCCGCTGGAGGCCGCGTTCCACGGCTGCGCGCTGGTGCTCAGCGACATCGGCTCCTTCCGGGAGCTGTGGAACGGCTGCGCTCTCTTCTTTCCTCCCGGAGATGTGGACGCGCTCGCGGCGGCGCTCGCGGAGCTTCGTGAGCGCCCGGAGCGATGCGCCGCGCTCGCGACGGCGGCGCGCACGCGCGCGGAGCGCCGCTATACCGCGGGGCGGATGACCTCCGCGTACGGGGCCGTCTACCGGGAGCTGCTCGCCGCGCGCCCCGCTTCGGCCCTGCACGCACCTTCCCCGCACCGGGTATGAAATTCGTCTTCTTCGTACACAGTGCCGCGTCGGACTGGAACCACGGCAACGCGCACTTTCTGCGCGGGCTGATGAGCTCGCTCGCCCGTGCGGGGCACCGGGTCACCAGCGTGGAGCCGGCGGCGAGCTGGTCCGTCCAGAACCTCGTCGCGGGCCACGGCATCGCGCCCCTCGTGGAGTTCGCCCGCGCCTTCCCCGAGATCGACGTCCGCACCCTAGACGACGCGGCTCCCGGGCTGCTGGACGCGGTCGAGGAGGCCGTCGCCGGTGCGGACGTGGTGATCGTCCACGAGTGGAACGGGCCCCGCCTCGTCGGCGCGGTCGGCGACGTGCGCCGCCGGCGCGACCGTTTCGTCCTCCTCTTTCACGACACGCACCACCGGCCCTGGAGCGACCCCGCGGCGATCGCGCAGTTCAACCTCGCCGCCTACGACGGCGTGCTCGCCTTCGGCGAGGTGCTGCGCCGCATCTACCGGGAGCGCTTCGGGGTGGAGAACGCCTGGACCTTTCACGAGGCCGCGGACACGGTGCGCTTCCGGCCGTTGGAGCGCCCCAAGACCGACGATGTGGTGTGGATCGGCAACTGGGGCGACGGCGAGCGCACCGAGGAGCTGGAGCGTTTCTGGCTGGACGTGGCGCGCGGGCTCCCCGAGCTGCGCTGGACCGCGCACGGCGTCCGCTACCCGGAGGCAGCCCTGGTGGCGCTTCGCGAGGCGGGAGTCGAGTTCCGCGGCTGGGCACCGTCGCTGCGCGTTCCGGAGATCTTCGCGGCGAGTCGCACGACGCTCCACGTTCCCCGTCGCGCCTACGTGCACGCCCTGGCGGGGATCCCCACCATCCGCGTCTTCGAGGCGCTGGCGTGCGGCATCCCGCTCGTCTCCGCCCCCTGGAGCGACGCCGAAGGACTCTTCCGCTCCGGCGACTACATCGTCGCGCGCACCCCCGCGGAGATGGGGGAGGCGCTGCGGCGCTTCGCCACGGACGACGACGCGCGCCGGGAGCAGGCGGCGCGCGGCCTCGAAACGATCCTCGTCCGCCACACCTGCGACCACCGCGCCGACGAGCTGCTCCAGATCGTCGAGGGGCTGGGTCGCGCGGGGAGCGCGGGTACCCCCCTGCTGGCACGGACTCGATGAAGCTGACCTTCTTCGGCTCGTCCCTCGTTTCGTCGTACTGGAACGGCGCGGCCACCTACTACCGCGGTCTGATCCGCGCCCTCCACGGGATGGGGCACACCATCATCTTCTGCGAGCCGGACGCATACGGGCGTCAGGAGCACCGGGACCTCCACGAGGATCCGCCCTACGCTCGCGTGATCGTGTACCACGACGAGGACGAGCGACGGGGGCTCGTCCGACGGGCGTTCGGGGAAAGCGACTGGGTGATCAAGTGCAGCGGGGTAGGGGTGTGGGACGTGGAGCTGGAAGCGGAGATCGCGGGAGCGAACGACGGGGAGCTCCGCACCGCCTTTCTGGACGTGGACGCTCCCGCGACGCTGGCGCGGATGGCGGGGGATGCCGCCGATCCCTTCCGCGCGCTGGTGGGCCGCTTCGACCACGTGCTCACCTACGGCGGCGGTCCACCCGTGATAGCCGCCTACGAAGAGTGGGGGGCGCGGGCGTGCACCCCGATCTACAACGCGCTCGATCCGCAGGCGCACCATCCTCCGGAGCGGAGCGGGGCGCCGGAGTGGGATCTGCTCTTCATGGGAAACCGCCTCCCGGACCGGGAGCGGCGGGTGGAAGCGTTTTTTTTCCGCGCCGCGGAGATCTGCCCCGACGCTCGCTTCGCGCTGGGCGGCGAGGGATGGGGCGACCGGCTCATGCCGCCCAACGTGCACTACCTGGGGCACGTCCCCACCGCGCGGCACAACGCGGTCAACGCCGCCGCACGGCTGGTGCTCAACGTCCACCGCGATTCGATGGTGGAGAACGGCTGGTCCCCCGCCACCCGGATGTTCGAGGCCGCTGGCGCCGCCTCCTGCCAGGTCTCGGATGCGTGGCGGGGGATCGAGGATTTCTTTGAGCCCGGCCGGGAGATCCTGGTGGCCGAAGACGCGGAAGGGGTGGCGCGCTGGGTCCGCGACATGGACGACGCCGGTGCGCGGCGGATCGGGGAGGCCGCGCACCGACGCGCGCTCCGCTCCCACACCTACGCGCAGCGGGCGGAGCTGCTCGACGCGATCCTCCGAGCCCCGGTGGGGAGCGCCGCATGAAGCTCGTCGTCTTCGGCCTGTCGGTATCCTCCAGCTGGGGCAACGGTCACGCCACCACCTTCCGAGCGCTGCTCGGCGCGTTCGCGGAGCGCGGGCACGGGATCACCTTCTGGGAGTGGGACGCTCCCTGGTACGGGGGTGCGCACCGTGACCTTCCCGATCCCCCTTTCTGCCGGCTGGAATTGTACGGCGACTGGACGGAGGCGGCGCCGCGCGCCGTCGCGGAGGCGCGGGAGGCGGACGCCGTGATCGTCGGCTCGTACGTGCACCGCGGCCCCGAGGTGATCGACGCGCTGGCGGACGCCGGCGTCGAGCCGCTCTTCTTCTACGACATCGACACCCCGGTGACGGTGGCCGGGCTTCGCGCGGGCGGCGCGGAGTACCTGCGGAGGGACCAGGTGCCGCGCTTCACCCGCTACCTCAGCTTCACAGGTGGACCCTTTCTGCACGAGGTGCTGGAAGCGGAGCTGGGTGCCCGCGAAGCCCGGCCGCTCTTCTGCTCGGTGGACGCAGCGCGCTACCGCCCGGTCGAGCCGGATCCGGAGTGGGCCGCGGAGCTGGCGTACATGGGGACGTACGCGCCGGACCGGCAGCCGGTGCTGGAGCGCTTCCTCCTCCGCGTCGCGGAGCGGCTCCCGGAGCGAAGCTTTCTGGTAGCCGGGCCGCAATATCCACCAGGGATCCGCTGGCCGGCGAACGTGCGCCACCACCCCCACGTCCCCCCGGCTCGCCACCCGGCCTTTTATTCCACGGCGGGCTGGCAGCTGAACGCCACCCGTGCCGACATGGTGGCGGCGGGGTGGTCCCCCTCGGTACGGCTCTTCGAGGCGGCGGCGTGCGGCGCGGCGATGATCTCGGACCGCTGGCCGGGGATCGAGGATTTCTTCACCCCGGGGGAGGAGATCCTGCTCCCGGCGTCCGCGGAAGAAACGGTGGAGATCCTTCGCACCACGAGCCCGGAGCGACGCCGTGCCATCGGCGAGGCGGCGCGGGCGCGGGTGCTGAGCGAGCATAGCGCCGAGCGGCGCGCGGCGGAGTTGGAAGAGTTGCTCGGCGCCCCCGTCCCGGCCGCATAGCCCTTTGCGCGGGGCGCGGCGACGGACCAGATTGAGCGCGTGACCCCACCTGTCCTGCCGCTGCCCGCCGCGCTCCTGGTGCCGCTCGCCCTGCTGGGCGGGGTGGCGCTCGTGCTAAGGCTCGCCAGCTCCGCCATCGGACTCGTCCTCGCCTCGGCGGAGATCACCGCGGCCGGCGGGCTCGCGGAGATCAGCGCCCGGCGCGGCGACCTGACTGAGATGGCGGAGCGTCGGGAGCAGCTTCGGACCCTCGGGCGCGTCCGCCGCACCGCGATGGCGCGCGCGGTCCTCTGGCTGGTGATGCTGGCTCTTCCACTGCTCGCCGGCTGGGCGGGGGTGGTGTACCCGCTTGCCGCGCTCCTCTGGCTATTGCCCCGGCCGCGGATCCGAGGCGGGCAGCTTCCTCGTTCGTAACCTCCCCCCATCGTTCGCCGCACGCCGGAACAGGTTCGACGGGAGAACGGCGAGCGGGCCGGAGAGGAACGCCGGGAGGCGCGGAGCGACCAGGTTTCAGGTGCGGCGACGCCTCAAGGACGCGGCCGAAGCACCCGTTGCTCGTCCTGGTCCTCCTCCCGCCGTCTCGGGCTCCCCCCGCTCCCCGCCGCCGCGTGGTGCCGCACCATCTCCCCCAGCCGCCGCACCCCCTCCTCCACCACCTCGAGCTCCGGTCCGAAGGAGAAGCGCGCGTACTGCCGGAAGCGGGAGCGCCGTCCGCTGCGCCGCTTCCCCGGGTTGATGTCAAAGAATTCACCCGGCACGCAGATCACCCGTTCCTTCAGCGCCTCCGCGAAGAAGCCCATCCCGTCGTCGAGCGGCGGCGGCAGCGCCGACAGGTCCGCCCAGGCGTAGAAGGTCCCCTCCGGCTCCCGGTCGAAGCGCATCCCGGTCTCTCGCAGGCCGTCGAGCAGGACCTGCCGCTTGGGGAGAAAGGCGCGGCGGATCGCGGCGGTCTCCAGCCGCACCCGCTCCGGATCGAGCAGCGGCACGGCGGCGCGTTGCAGCGGGCGGCTCCCGCCCCCGTCCAGAAACGAGCCGGTGCTCGAAACCGCATGGATCACCTCCCGCGGCCCCACCACCCAGGTGCAGCGCCATCCCGGGTAGCGCCAGTTCTTGGTCAACCCGTCCAGGAGCACCACCGGGTCGCGGTCCACGCCGTCCACGTAGCGGGCGGCGGAGATGGGGACGTCGGCGCTCGGGTCGCCCCACACGTAGTGGGAGTAGAACTCGTCGAGGATCAGGGTGCAGCGCAGCGCCCGCGCGGTCCCGATCCATCCCTCCAGTTCCGCCCCTCGGATCGTCTTGCCGGTGGGGTTCGACGGGTTGGATAGGAGCACGGCGGAAAGGCCACGTCCCGTGATCTCCCGCTCCAGCTGGTCCACGTCGAAGGCGTATCCGTCGGCGCCCTCCAGCGGGATCGGGATCGACGTAAAGGGACGGAAGATGTCCAGCAGCTCCTCGTACGCAGTGTAGTCGGGGAGAAAGTGCGCCAGGTTGATCTCCCCCAGGGCGGCCACGGTGCGTGTCAAACCCAGGCGGCCACCCCCGCAGATGCACACGTTCTCCGCGGTGTACTGCGAGCGCATCCCCCGGCGATGGAGCCCGTTGTACAGATCGGCCACCGCCGCCCGCAGTTCGGGGAGGCCGGCTACGGGCGCGTACTCCTGGTCCGCGGGGGCAATATCGACGCCGCGGCAGCGCTCCGGGGCCCCGGGCAGATCCCCGGTTTCCGGCTGCCCCTGCCCCAGGTTGCACCAGTCCGGGTGGCCGGTGTGGAAGCCGAGGCGAGCGGCTTCCGCCACGACGTAGATCACCCCGGTATAGGGGACGGGACGGAATCCGGGGATGGGGGAGTCGCTCATGTCGGTTCGCCCTCAGCAAGCGTCAGGCCGCCCCTCGGCGGTACACGATGTGCAAGGCGCGCCCACCCCGTGCCGGAGTCCCCGACGCGCCCGCACCCGATGATGCATAGGAGGCCCCATGCCCGAGCGCGACCCTCGCAGCGGTCCCGACGTCGCCGAGAACGTCCCCCAGCAGGACCCCCCCGGCGTCGAAGCGAAGCTCCGTCCGCAGGCGGACCACGGGGAGCAGAGCTACCGCGGCTCCGGCAGGCTGGAGGGGCTGGCGGCGATCATCACCGGCGGCGACAGCGGGATCGGACGGGCGGTGGCGATCGCCTTCGCGCGGGAGGGGGCGGACGTGGCCATCGGCTACGAGGCCGAAAAGGAGGACCCCGA